>CANQGV010000108.1 GCA_947623475.1 uncultured Clostridia bacterium
CCTTTTATTGATAGAGTAAGAAGTGTTGTAAGTTTAAAACAACAAACAATGGATATACCTCCACAAGGGGTTATCACAAAAGACAATGTTACAATAACAATTGACACAGTTGTGTTCTATCAAATTACAGATCCAGCAAAAGCTGTTTATGAAATTCAAAGTCTAAAAAAAGGTATTGAATATCTTGCAATCACAACAATTCGTGACATAATTGGTAAAATGGACTTAGATGAAACATTTAGTTCAAGAGATGGAATTAATGATAGATTACGTATAGTATTAGATGAAGCTACTGATAAATGGGGTTGTAAAATAGACAGAGTTGAAATTAAAGATATAACTCCACCTGCTGATATTCGTGATGCAATGGAAAAAGAAATGAATGCAGAAAGAAATAAAAGAGCTATGATTCTAGAATCAGAAGCAAGAAGACAATCTGACATCACTATTGCAGAAGGTAAAAAACAAGCAGCAATATTAGAAGCTGAAGCTGATAAGGAATCTAGAATAAGAAGAGCTAATGGTGAGGCTCAAGCTATCAAAGAAGTTGCAGAAGCAAAAGCTAGAGAAATTCAAATGGTATATGATGCAATTAAAAAATCTGATCCTGACGAAAAACTAGTTCAATTAAAATCATTAGAAGCATTAGAAAAAGTTGCTGATGGTGAAGCTAACAAAGTATTTATACCTTTTGAAGCTACTAATGCTCTAAGTAGTTTAGGATCTATTAAAGAAGTTATGACTGATGATAAACCTAAAAGAAGAAGAAAACGTATTATAAACGAAATAAATACTGAAAATTCAACATCATCTACTCAAGATGATATGCAATAAAATAATAAAAAGCCTTAGTTAATTTAAAAATTAATTAAGGCTTTTTAACTATTTGACCATCTTATCATTCTAATATCTTTATATTTATCTAATACTTCTTTATATTTAGCATATTCTTCTTCCCATAATTCATTAGGAATTTTTTCAAATGCTTTGAATACTCTTTCTGCTTCTTTTAAATATATCAATTGCTCTTGTGATGACATTTTTTCATATTGTTTTGCAAAAAAATATAATTTATCTAAAACTTGGTTTGCTTCAACAAATCCCCAAAAATCTTTTACTTTAATTCCAACTATTTTTAACTGCATAAAAGCATAGCTAGTTAAAACTATAATAGCGAATATTAATAAATATATTACGGCTAATAAAGCTGACATATTTTCACCTCTTTTGTTATACTATTTAATTATAACATATGGATTTTTTTTTTGCAAATATTTACCATGTATGTTATACTAATCCTAAACTAAAAAAAGAAGGTGTTTATTTTGGAAAATGCCAGATTTAAATCAACTAAAAAAGCTGGAATATTAGGAATTTTAGGAAATGTTTTTTTATTAATTATAAAAGCATCAATTGGCTTTGCTAGTAAGAGTCAAGCTATGATTGCTGACAGCGTAAATAGTGCTGGTGATATATTTGCTTCCCTTATGACATTTATAGGAAATAAAATTGCAAGTGTTCCTGGCGATGATGATCATAATTTCGGACATGGTAAAGCTGAATATATTTTCTCAATGTTTATTAGTATTTCAATGATGGTAGCAGCTGCTAAATTACTATATGATTCTACATATACTCTGATAAAAGGCTCTGATATGACATTTTCTTGGTTTTTAGTAATTGTATGTATTATCACAATTATAACTAAATTAAGTTTATATCTTTATACTAAACATTTAAATACAAAATATCATAGTATTTTATTAAAAGCTAATATGAAAGATCATCGTAATGATTGTTTTGTAACTACTTTTACTTTAATTTCAGTATTACTTTATTTATTTAAAGAAATAACTTGGTTTGATAGTATAGTAGGTATTGGAATTTCAATTTGGATTTTTCATACTGGAATTACTATTTTTATTGAAAGCTATAATGTACTAATGGACATCTCTGTTGATAAAGAAACAAGTGATAAGATTAAAGATATTATTCATAAACATAAAGAAGTTAAAAAACTTATAAATCTTGCTTCTGTTCCAACTGGCTCAAAACACATAATTTTTATTACAATTGCAGTTGATGGAAATATGTCTACTTTTGATAGTCATCATTTAGCAGATACAATAGAAACTGAAATTTCAAAAATAGATAAAATATATAAAACTATAGCACATGTAGAGCCTGTGTAACAAAAAAAAGAAAATCTAATTAAAGATTTTCTTTTTTTATTTAAATTTAATGAGTATCTCTTGTTGGTATGTGTGATGCTTCTTCTTCCATATCTTCTTTTAACTTTTCAACTTCTTCTTCTATATTTCCTTCTAACTTCTCTACTTGTACACCTTCTTTAAAATCTTTTACCATTTTTTCTAATTCAGAAATATTTCCTTCTTTTCCTTGAATATTTTTATTAAGTAATTTTTCCCCTTCTGATCTTATTTCTCTATCAGTAAATACTCTTGTTATTTCATCATTTGTTTTTAATTCTTCTACTATTTTATTTACTATTGCATCATAAGATTCTTTACTAATATGATTATGTGATACTGTATCATCTTTTCCATCAGCATCTTTTAAATTAACTTTATCTTCTTTATGTTCTTCAAAATGTTTATTTGCTTCTTTTAATTTTTCATCTGCATTGTGAATTCCTTTATATTGACCTTGTGTATCACGTATTTCTTTATCAGTTCTCCATACATTTGTAGTTTCTAATTGAGTTTCTACTAGTGAATTTCCATCATCTCCATTATAACCACTATGTGACTTACCTTCTGAATAAAAAACTTCTACTTCCCCATAGTGTCCATTACTTACTGATAAAGTTATATCATCATTATTTTTTAATCTATAACGAGAAAGATCTGAATTATTTTTTCTCACATCACCACTAGCTCTTTGTTGAAGTGTTTCTTTTCTATCATCACTACCAAAATCTGGATCTGGCTCTAGTTCATCAGTAATAACTTTTGATGTTCCATCTCTTCTAACAGCAACAAATGCATATCTAGTTTCTTTTTTACTATTTTCAAGATAGCTTGATTCTACAACTACAATTTTTTCAAATCTACTGTCGCTCTCATTTTCTAAATTTAGTTTTTGTCCCAAATCTTTTAAATCATTTACTTTTGTATCTATGTCCATTTCCTGTTTTGCAGTAGCATTAACTACTTCTTTTGTTTTATCTTTACTAATTTCTGTTTCATCATCTTTAGTTCTTTGTTTCTCTTCAATATTTATTTCTTGATTTAAATCTAATTCAGCCATCTGCTCTATTTCATTTTCATCTATTCCTAATGTTTTAGCCATTTCTTCTAATCTATTTTCATTTTGAAGTTCTTCTCTTAAATTAAGAATTTCTTTTCCTTTAGTAAGATCTTTTATTATATCACTTTTATCAGCATTACCAACAGTAGCTACATATCCTAAGTTTTCATCAAAAGCACCTAAGCATTCATCATCTTGAGAATATATTTTATCAACTGTTTTACCATTAATATTCTCACTAACCATATATACATCTTTTTCAACTTCTTTTTCTTGATTTTCTGGTATATATTTCATCTTTCCTAAATATTTTACGTTTTCAACTTTTCCTTTTCCCTGTGTTTGTTCCAAAAGTTCTTTGTTTTTTATTTCTGCTATTGCTTTCAATACATCAGTTCTTTTCATACTCATACCACCTTTTTTAATCTTTATGACTACAAATATGTTTTCTAGTTAATTCCATTAAATCTAATTTTGTAAATCCTTCGACTTGTGTTTTTGTCCTATCTTTTTTTAATTCTTCTTTTAATAATTTTTCTATTTTAACTTTATTATCTTCATCTTTCATATCTATGTAATCAATAATTATAATTCCACCTATATCTCTTAATAATAATTGTTTTGCTATTTCTATTGTTGCTTCCTGATTAACTGTAAATACTGTTTCTTGTAAATTTTTATTTCCTATATATTTTCCTGTATTTACATCTATAGCTGTTAGAGCTTCTGTTTTATCAATAGTTATAAAGCCTCCACTTTTTAGCCAAATTTTTCTTTCTTTAATTTTTTCTTTTTGTTTTTCAATATCGTATGAAAGTTCTATTTCATCTATGTCTTTTACTTCTAATTTTATAGTACTTAATTCTTTATTTTCTTCAATATAGTCTTTTACTAATTTATAATCATCTTTATCATTTACTGCTACTCTTTCTATTTTTTTGGTTAATAAATCCATCAACA
>CANQGV010000109.1 GCA_947623475.1 uncultured Clostridia bacterium
TTTGTGTAATTGTTATTGGACTTATTTTCTTATTGATTGCAGATAGATTATGGGCTAAATATGGAAAAGATGATAAAGTAATAGATACTGTAGAATTTTACCCTCCTGAAGGTTATAATTCTGCAGAAGTAGCTTATTTATATAATGGTACTCCTTCTAATGAAGGTGCAATTTCTTTACTTGTTTATTTAGCTGATAAAGGATATTTAAAAATTGAAGAAAAAGAGCCTTCTAAAGGATTATTTTCAAAGAGTAAAAATTACGTTATTACTAAATTAAAAGATTATGATGGAAATCATGAATGTGAAAAAATATTTTTTAATGGATTGTTTAAAGATTCAAGAACTTCTGTTACTGAAGGTGATTTGTATAATGATTTTTACAAATATATTTATAAAATAAATGAAAATTTAAAATCTGTTAAAGATAGAATTTTTGAAAAGACTTCTGGAAAAAAATCTATTTGGATTATTTTAATGTTATTTATATTGATTATTTTAACACTTGTTGTGCCAACTGTTAGAGAACGGAGGAGCTACCTCTGCAGTAGTTTTACCATTTCTTTTGATGTTTGCTGTTTTAGGTTGTGTTGTAACAATTTCTGTATTCAACCCTACATTAAAGTCGGCTTCTTCAAATAAGGCTCTTATTACAATTAGTGTTATCTTTCCAATAGTATTTTCACTTCCTTTTCTATTTGTTCCTATTGCATTTTTTGTATGGCCACTTATTAAATTTACACCGATGTATATAGTAATGCTTATTTCAGGTATTCTTTGCTCAATAGGACTTATAATTTTCTTTAAGCTTATGCCTAAAAGAACTTCTTATGGAGGACAAATGCTAGGAAAAATAAAAGGATTTAAGAGATTTTTAGAAACAGCTGAGAAAGAACAATTAGAGAGTTTAGTTTCACAAAACCCAACATATTTTTATAAAATTCTACCTTATACTTATGCTTTAGGCGTTTCTTCTAAGTGGATTAAACAATTTGAAGGTATTGCCTTAGAAGCCCCTGATTGGTATAGTGGAACTTCTGATTTTGATTTACATTCTTTTTCTTCTTTCTTAACTTCTACCATGGATTCTGCCGAAAGTTCTTTGTCTTCTTCAGATGGTGGAGGAGGACGGAGATTCTGGAGGTGGCTCTGGTGGTGGAGGCCGGAGGCTCTTGGTAATTTTAGAAATCTTAAAAGTCCCTTGTTAAACTTTTAGTTTAATAAGGGACTTTGTTTTTTATACTTTCATTGATAATGATACTTTTTGTCTTTCTGTATCTATTTTTATTACTTTAACTTTTACTATATCTCCTACTGATACTATTTCTGATGGATTTTTTATGAATTTATCACTCATTTCTGAAATGTGTACTAAACCATCATGTTTTACTCCTATATCTATGAAAGCTCCAAAATCTATTACGTTTCTTACTGTTCCTGTTAATATCATTCCTTCTTTTAAGTCTTCTAATTTTAATACGTCTTGACGTAATACTGGTTTTGGCATGTCTTCACGTGGATCTCTTCCTGGTTTGTTTAATTCTTCTATAATGTCTGTTAGTGTCATTTCTCCTATTCCTAGTTCTTTTGCCGTTTCTTCTACATTTATTGCTTTTAATTTACTTTTTAATTCTGATAATTTTTCTTTGTTTTTTAAGTCTTCTTTTTTAAAGCCTACTTCTTTAAGTAATTTTTCAGTTTGTTTATAGCTTTCTGGGTGTACTGCTGTTATTTCTAATGGATTTTTTCCGTCCATTATTCTTAAGAATCCTGCACATTGTTCAAACGCAACTTTTCCTAATTTTGGTACTTTTAATAGTTCTTTTCTTTCTGATAGTTTTCCGTTTTCGTCTCTGTATTTTACTATGTTTTTAGCTATTGTTTTATTTATTCCTGATACATATGATAATAGTGATGGTGTTGCTGTGTTTACATCTACTCCTACTTTATTAACACTATCTTCTACAACTCCTGTTAGACTTTCTGCTAATTTCTTTTGATTTACATCATGTTGATATTGTCCTACTCCTATTGCTTTTGGATCTATTTTTACTAGTTCAGCTAATGGGTCTTGTAGTCTTCTTGCTATTGATATTGCTCCTCTTATTGATACATTTATGTCTGGATATTCTTCTGTTGCTAGTTTTGATGCTGAGTATACTGATGCTCCAGCTTCACTTACTATTACATAGTGTACTTCTCTTTTTGTTTCTTTTAACATGTCTGATACAAACATTTCTGATTCTCTTGATGCTGTTCCATTTCCTATTGCTATCATATCTATTTTGTCTTTTTCTATTAATTTCAATAATTCTTTTTTTGCATTTTCTGTATCGTTTTGTGGTGCTGTTGGATAAACTGTTGTATAGTCTAGTACTTTACCTGTTTCATCTATTACTGCTATTTTACAACCTGTTCTGTATGCTGGGTCAAATCCCATTACTGTTTTTCCTTTTATTGGTGCTCCTAAAAGTAGTTGTTTTGAATTTTTACCAAATACTTTTATTGCTTGTTCTTCTGCTTTTTCTGTTAAGTCTGAACGTATTTCTCTTTCTATAGATGGCTCTATTAACCTTTTATAGCTATCTAATATTGTATCTTTTAACATTTGTGTAAATTGAGTTTCTTTTGGCTTTTCTGTTTTTGCTGGTTTTTGTACTTTTAATGCTTTTAAGTCTGCTAAGCTTTTTAGAGGCTCTTTTGATGTTAGTACTTGTTGTTCTGCTGTTTTTGGTCCTGTTATTACATCTCTTTCTATATATGCTAAGATTTTTTCTTCAGGTTTTCCCATTTTTACTTTTAGGAATTTTTCTTTTTCTCCTCTGTTTATTGCTAGTATTCTATGACTTGGAATAAATTTTATTTTTTCAGAATAATCATAATACATTTCATAGTTTGATTTTTCTTCTTCATCTGTTGCTGTTGTTTCAATTGTTGCTTCTCTATAACATTGTCTTTTTATTTCTTTTCTGTATTTTGCATTGTCTGATATATCTTCTGCTATTATATCTAATGCTCCTTGAATAGCCTCTTCTGCAGTTGCAACTACTTTGTCTTTATTCTTTTTGTCTTCTTCTGATAATTTGTCTATATTTATATATTCTTTTGCTATTTCGTTTATATTTCTTGTTTCTGTTTGCTCCCATATTATTTGTGCTAATGGCTCTAGACCTTTTGCTTTTGCTACTGTTGCTCTTGTTTTCTTTTTTTGTTTATATGGTCTGTATATGTCTTCTACTTCTGCTAGTGTTTGTGCTGTTTCAACTGCTTTTGATATTTCTTCTGTTAGTTTTCCTTGTTCTTCTATTGATTTTATTATTTCTTCTTTTCTTGTTTCTAAGTTTCTTAAGTATGTTAGTCTTTCTCCTAATGTTCTAAGTGTTTCGTCACTTAAACCTCCTGTTACTTCTTTTCTGTAACGGGCTATGAATGGAATTGTATTTCCTTCATCTATTAAATTTATTGTGTTTGTTACTTGATTTGTTTTTACTCCTAATTCTAATGCTATTGTGTTTGCTATTTTTATTTCGTTTTCTTGAGTTGCTTTTTGTGGTTGTGCTTTTTGTTCTTGGTCTGTTGTTTTTACTTCAATTTTTTTATCTTCTTGTTTTTTTGCTTGAGAAGTTTTTTCTTTATTTTCTCCTGTTGTTTTTGTTGCAGTTTGTTCTTTTTTTTGAACTTTTTTAGTTGTCTCTTCTTTTTTTATTTTTTTTGCTAGTTCTTCTAAACTTGTTGGTTTTTCCATCTTTTTTCGTTCCTTTCTCTTTATAGCTTATTTGTGCTTTTTTATAAAACTTAATATATTGATTTTTTATTGAAATTTGGTTATATCCTTAATTCTACTTGCAAAATATGGTTTTGTTTTTCCTTTTTCTCTTAAAAAGATTGCAAAAGTATCGTCTACAAAAAAGTGTCTTGGCTCTTCTGTTTCCGGTTTTTCTATAAGAGATGTTGTCATGAACGTATCAATAGCTGCTTCGCTTTTTATTTCTCCACCTTTTTCATCTAAAGAAATTTTTATAGTTTGAATTGCTTTTTCTATTTCAGCTCTTGGATATGTAGGATCTGCTGTTGCAAATTCCTTACCTGCTAATTCTGTATATTCTTTCTTATCATCAAGTGTTAATTTAGGGGCTTTGAACTCATC
>CANQGV010000110.1 GCA_947623475.1 uncultured Clostridia bacterium
AAGTTATTTTATCTTCATCACATAAATAAGCTAAATAAGATTTAACTGTGCTTCCTATTAAAAAATATTGATTAGTATTCATTGTTAAATTATATTCATCAAATAATATTTTTAAAATTTCTTCAAATGTTCTGCTTTCTTCACAAATTTTATAAATCTTATCTATAATTTCTAATACTTTATTTTTATTTAATTCTATTAATGATGTTATATCTTCTGTAGCTTCAGCATGTGAAGGAATGTATAAATTACCTTCTAATGTTTTTAAAAAATCTAATGTGTTAAGAAATTCTTTTACATCATATAAAAAGAATAAATGATATTTCGTTATCGTTTGCTCACTAAATATCGAATCTGCCAAAAAGTATATATTATCACTTGTTTTAATTCCTATCATATCAAAAAAGTGACCTTTTAGTAAAAAATATTCTAGTCCTTCTGGAAGATTATTTTCTATAGAGTCAACAACAGATTCTTTTGCTAATAGAAATTTATTTCTAATTCCTTTAAATGGATACCCACCATATAAAAATGCTGGCTCTAAAATAGGATTTTCAGTAAGACTTTTTTCTATATTATTTGCTAAAATAGTACAACCTGTTCTATTTTGAATTATCCTATTTCCTCCAACATGATCTGCATTAGAATGTGTTGTAATTATTCCTTTTACTTTCCACCCTTCATTATCTATAATTTTTAATATCTTTTTTCCTGCATCTTTATCATTACCTGTATCAATTAAGTAAACATTTTCATCATCTATTTTATATATACCAATATTTGTTGGATTTTTTATATAATAAGTTTTTTCTCCTACTTTTTTTAATTCCATTTCATCATACCTCTCTGTTCAGTAAGATTTTATTTTCTTTAAAATTATATTATAATTTTTTACTAATATCAATATTTAATTTAATCTCTTTTTATTTATAACAAATAATTTATGTTACTTTATTTTACGTTAACTCTTTACTCTTCCCTTGTTTTATGGTATAATAGTAAATGTATTTTCACCAATGAGGAGGTATTATGAAAACTAAAAACAAACAATCTATATATGATGTATTAAAAAAATTATATAAAATATTAACTAAAAGACAAAAAATTTCTTTTGTACTAATTATATTAATAATGATTATATCAGCTGGACTAACTCAAATAACTCCTAAAGCAATTGGATGGTTGACTGATGATATTTTAGTACAAAATGAACTTGCTTTTCTTAAGGTCATACCATTTCTTATTTTAATATTAGTTGTAAATGTAGTAAATGAAGTTATTAAAATAGTAAGAAGAGTTATGGTAGAAGATACTGCAACAAGAACAGAAAAAAGAGCAAGAGGAATGGCAATAAAATCATTACTTATGGCTCCTTTATCTTATTTTAGAGAAAACATGACTGGAAATATTCATGGAAGAATGAATAGATGTTTAGAAGGAACAGTAAAATTAGAAAAGCTATTATTTATGGACTTTGCACCTGCAATATTTAATAGTATTGCTGCAATTATAACTATTTTTGTAACATTACCTTTTGTTCTAGCATTACCAATGATGTTAGTTATACCTATTGGAGTAATTATCGTTTTTAAACAAATAAATAGTCAAAAAGGTATAAGAGTTGAACTTTTAGAAAGCAAATCTCATATGGACGGAACAATAGTAGAGTTGATAAATGGAATTGAAGTTATAAGAATTAGTGATAGTTTAGATTTTGAAACAACTAGATTTGATAATAAATCTGAATTTTTAAGAAAAAAAGAAATGAAACATCATAAAGCAATGGCAATGTATGACTGTTTAAAATTCATAAATCAAGCTTTCTTTACAGTATTGATTATAGGTATATCAACTTACTTAGCAACCAAAAATATAATTTCTGTTGGTGCTGTATTAACTTCTTATTTATGTTTTAATCAACTAATAAAACCTTTAGAGGAATTACATAGAATTTTTGATGAATTATCAGAATGTACGGTTTTAGCTACAGACTTCTTTAATATGATAGAAATTCCTAATGACTTTTCATATAGTGAGCTAGAAGCACCTAAAACCCTTAAAGAAATTAAGCCTATTATTGATATTAAAAAGTTAAAATTCTATTATAATGAAGACAAAGATAATTTAATTTTAAATAATTTTAATTTATCAGTTGATAAAGGTATGTTTTTAGGTGTTGCTGGACCAAGTGGATGTGGTAAATCTTCTTTGATAAAATCCATTTGTAGGTTAGAAAAAGCAGAAGGTAATATAATTATAGATTCCAAAAATATAAATACTTTAAATAGAAAAGACATTTCTGAGTTGATAGCTCTTGTTCCTCAAAATCCATTTTTAATAGCAGGAACTATTTATGAAAATATATGTTATGGAATAGATAGAGAAGTTCCATTAAAAGAAGTTGAAGACGTTGCTAAAAAAGCATATATTTATGATTATATAGACAGTCTTCCAGAAAGATTTGATTCCCCTATTTCAGAAGGTGGAAAAAACTTATCTGGAGGTCAAAGACAAAGAATAGCAATAGCAAGAATATTTTTAAGAAAGCCTAAAATTTTGATTTTAGATGAAGCAACTTCTGCTTTAGATAACACTTCTGAAAAACATATTCAAATGGAAATAGAGAAACTTCAAAAAGAACATAATACAACAATAATTTCTATAGCACATAGACTTTCTACTTTGAAAAATTGCGATAAAATTATTGTTTTAAATAATGGTAAAATAGAAGAAAGTGGAAAATATAAAGAACTTATTGATAAGAACGGTATATTTAGCGATATGTATTATGGAAAATTAAAATAAAAAGTCTAGATCTAAAGTGAACCCAAATTGTTAGACAAAAAGTTTAACATTTTGGGTTCATTTTTTATTTTAAATTGAAAATTTAATTATTTCACAATTTTTTAATCCTTTTATATTTTCTCTATTTTCAAGCTTTTCCAATGGAATTTTCATAAAATAATATTGTATAGGAACAGATACACCTCCATGTGTAATTAAAAGTATATTTTTATCTTTATATTTTTTTATTATATCATCAAGAAAGCTATATACTCTATTACAAAAATCTCGTACTGGCTCTAATCCTTCATAATGTATATTTTTATTATAATTCCATATTTCATTTATCTCTGGATCGTTTTCTTTTAATTTTTTTATTTCACTTTTGGTTAATCCTTCTGTTTTTCCATATCTACGTTCCATCAATCTACTATCTTCTATTATTAAAACATTAAATTTTTTATTTATAATTTCAGCTGTTTCTTTTGCTCTTTTTAGTGGCGATGTAATTATGATATCAATTTTTTCATCTTTTATTTTCATTGTAGTTTCTTTTGCTTGTTCTATTCCCTTTTTATTCAATTCTATATCTGTATGGCCTTGAAGTTTCCCATGTAAATTCCATTCGGTTTGTCCATGTCTTGCTATAAAAATTTTCATATTATTCTCCTATTAAATATACTTTTATCTGTTTTATTATATGAGGTATATTATAGTTTCCTGCAAATTTTGAATTGTCTAATAACTCATCATTTATAGTCACCCATTCTAATTTGTTTTTTTCTTCTACTAAAGATACTTTATGTTTTAAAACACCATAATAAACTTGCAAATTATTTCCATATTTAAAATAGTTTAAATCCATAAAATGATCTAACTTTATATCTTTATCAGATATTCCTGTTTCTTCAAATAATTCTCTATATGCTGCTTCATCATTACTTTCGCCTTCTTCGACTTTCCCACCAACAAAATTATATAAACCTTTATATGGCTCTTTTGCTCTAATACAAAAAAGTACTTTTTCTAAACTACTATTAAATACCACAATTAAATTTAATTTTTTCATATCTTTCTCCTTAGAATTTTACTATAAATTCCAACAATAAAGTATTTTATTGTTTGTATTGTATCAAAGAAATTTATTTTTGTGAACAATATTACTATTTTTTATAATTGTAAAAAATATATAATATTCTACTTTTGAGCTACAATTCCATAAAGTTTTCTTTTTAATAAAATTCCTTTTTCTGTTTTATTTTTCTTTATGTATTTATCCAATAACTCTAGCTCTATTTTTCCATGTTCTAATTTTTTATTTTTATGTATTTCTGAAAAATCATTTAATAT
>CANQGV010000111.1 GCA_947623475.1 uncultured Clostridia bacterium
AAAGTAATAAAAAATAAGGTAGCACCACCATTTAGAGAAGCTGAGTTTGATGTTGTTTATGGAGAAGGAATTTCAAAAGAAGGCAACATATTAGATATGGCTGTAAACCTAGATATAATTGAAAAGGCAGGCTCATGGTTTTCATATAATGGTGAAAGAATTGGACAAGGTAGAGAAAATGTAAAAAAATGGTTAAAAGAAAATCCAGAAATGTTAAAAGAAATAGAAGAAAAGGTAAGAGATAATTTTGAAAAAGCATTTGAACAAAGTTTAGGTGAAGATTTACCATCTTCAAATGAAGAAGAAAAAAAGTCTAAAAAATAGGAGAAAAAATGTATTCAATAGAAGAATTTGATAAAGCAAAAACGCAAATCTTAAAATATATATTATATCAAAAAAGAACTGAACAAGAAGTAAGAAAAAAGTTTGCAAATAAAATAGAAGAAAATATGTTAGAAGATATAATAGAATATTTAAAAGAAGCAAAATATATAAATGATAAAAATTATATAGAATCAAAAGTTGAAAATTTCAAAATTTTAAAAAACCTTTCTATAAAAGAAATAAAATATAAGCTATTAAGTAAAGGTGTAGATAAAAAACAACTAGAAGAATATATAGATTCTAATTTTGAAGAATTAAACAATTATGAAACAAAATCAGCATATAACATAATACAAAAAAAATTACAAAACTCAGAAATTGAAGAAATAAAAACTTATCTATACAAAAAAGGTTATAAATCTGATAACATAAATAATGCAATAAATACTAAATAAAGGAGATAAAAAATGCCAGGATTATTAACATTACAAACAAAAAAATATGCAATTAAAATAGATAATTTTGAAGGTCCATTAGATTTGTTATGTCATCTAATAGATAAAAACAAAATGGATATATATGATATACAAATATCTAAAATTACAGATCAGTATTTAGAATATTTAAATGAAATGGAAGAATTAAACTTAGAAATAGCAAGTGAATTTTTAGTAATGGCATCTACTTTATTATATTTAAAATCAAAAAATCTTATACCTAAGCAAGGTGAAGACGAAGATGAAGAATTGACAGAAGAAGAATTAATAAGACAAATTATAGAATATAAAAAATATAAAGAAATTAGTAAAAAATTAAAAGAGAATTATTTAACATATCAGAAAAGATGTTTTAAACAACAAGAAAAAGTACAACTTCCAAAACAAGAATTGGAAGAAGACGAATTTAATGAAGAAACAATACCTACAATATATGCTGATTTATTAGAAAGAACAAGTAATAAAATAAATCAAAATGCAAAAAATATAGAAAAAATAGCAATTACAGATACATACACAGTTGCAAGTAAAGTAAAGGAAATATTTAAAGCTTTAATAAAAGAAAATAAATTTGTATTCAATAAATTATTTTCTATAAAGAAGCGAAACAAACAGGAAGTAGTAACAGCTTTTACTGGTTTATTAGAATTATCAAGAAGAAGTAAAGTAATGACAAGTCAAAAAGAACAATTTGGAGATATTACAGTAGAAAAACGTAAAAAAGTAAGTTAAGTATATGTTTAAAAAGTAAAAAAATGGAAAAGCTAATAAAAACCATCTGAAAAGGAGGTAACATATTGGCTTTTCTTTTATATTTGATTTTAATAATGTTAATAATTTCAATAGCTCTAATTACTTCTAAAGTTCAAGTTGAAATAGAAGAATTTAAATATAAAAATATAACAGAAAAAAGTATATTCACTAGACAAGAAAAAAGAGATAAACAAATAAATTTTTTAATAAAATTTAAAATATGTATTTTTTATAAAATTCCAGTAATACTAATATCATTTGATGAGGACAAACTAAAAAAGTTAAAAACAAAAAAATCTTTTGAAAAAATAGAGAACAAATTAAAAAAGCAAATGGATAAATTGCAAATAGAATTTATTCAGAATTTTATAAAAACTAGAGATGCAAAAGCTATATTAAATATACTAACAATAGTAAAAGAATTAGAAATGAAATTTAAAAAGGTAGATTTAAAGATAAATATTGGTTTAGAAGATGTTATATTAACTTCTTTATTAGTGCCTGTAATATCTACTATAGTTGCATTATTACTAAAAGAAACCAAAATTGAACTTAAAGAAAATAAATATAAAGTTAATCCAATATACAATTTACAAAATTTTGGGAAAGTAATAAATATTTCTCTTAAATGTATAATTGAGGCAAAAATGATACATATTATAAATATAATGTATATCATTAAAAATCAAAGGAAGGTGAATAATAATGTCAGAACATCCAATAGAAGGTCTTATGACTACAGCTATGAATAGTATACAAGATATGATAGACGTAAATACTATTATAGGAGAGCCTATTGAAACATCCAATAATATTATAATTATTCCTATATCAAAAGTTTCATTTGGTTTTGCTGCAGGTGGTAGTGAGTTCAAAGGAGAAACAATTGATGAATATCAAAAGAAAAATAAAGAAGAGGCTATACAATACAGATTACCATTTGGAGGAGGATCTGGAGCAGGAGTTTCAATAAATCCAATAGCATTTTTAGTAATACAACAAAGTAGTGTAAAGTTAATGCCAGTTTCACATACATCTTCAGTAGACAAGTTATTAGACTATATACCAGAAGTTATAGAAAAAACAAATAATATGATAAATAAATGTGTACAAAATAAAAAAGAAGAAACAAATAAAATAATAAACCATATAGAAAAAACATCTAAAAGAATAAATGAAAATGCAGACAAAAAAGTTAATAAGGAAAAAGAAAAAAATGAAGAAAAAAAATCAAAAAAGCCAAAAGTAGAATATGAGTATGAATATGATGAAACAACATTTGAAGAAGATGATTAAAAGCAAATAAAAAGACTAAGCTTTAAATTAAAAAAGCTGGGTCTTTTTTTAGTAAATCTATAGGTTATATATAAAATTCTTGTATATCAGTTTTTTCAATAAAAACAAGAATTTTTTAAATAAATAAAGATAAAAAACAAAATATTATGTTAAGAAAAATTGCTGGAAACTATTGACAATTCAAATTATAGGTAATATAATTATGGCATTAAGTTAAGTTTAAATAGTTTAAATAATAGAATAAATAGGGAGGGGCTTTTTTTATGAGAAAAACAAAATTAGAAAAGATAAGTTTGAAAGTTTTATCAATGATGATAGGACTTATATTTGTGACGACAATTTTAGGATATGCTATTTATAACATTATAGGAACTAATTTAGGAAGTAGTAAATATACACGTGTAGCAGATCCTAATACAATGGACAACTATCAAAAATTATTACTAAGCGATAAAAATGGTAGTAGATATGCAGGAAGAGTATGGTCAGACAAAACAGTTATAAATTATCAAACAAGTAACCATTCTTTAAGCTTAGATGAACCAACAGACGGATATGCAAAACCTGTAGAATTTGATGCAGATTTTTTGCATGTTTTTTCAGCTTTGGGATCAAGTCAAGTTGTTGATCAATATACATCAAAGCCAATTGATGTTGTATTATTATTAGATATATCATCATCAATGACAAATAAAAGAAATGGAAATGTTGACACAAATGACTCTTTACACCAAGTAATAAATGAAACAAATACATTAATAAACCAATTAATGGGAAAAGATCCAAATTATCAAGTACATGAAGATAACAGAGTTGGTGTTGTAGTATATGGTGGTGGAGCACAAGTTTTATTACCACTAGGACACTATACAGCAAATAGTGGAAATACTTATATTAGAATATTGGATAATGATATAACAAATAAAACTACATCTTCAACTGCTTATTTCCCTAAGGTTACAACAAATGTTAAAGAAACAACTAAAACAACAGATTTTATGGTTGCAGATTCAACATATCTTCAAGGAGCTCTTTATGAAGGTATGAATATGCTTGCAAATGAGCAAAATACAAGTTATAGAGATCCAGTTACAGAAACAAGAATACCAAGAACACCAGTTATGATTACTCTAACAGATGGTGCAACAAATATAGTAAGTGCAACACAAACAAGTCATGGTGGAAGTAGCACTTATGAATGGTATAAC
>CANQGV010000112.1 GCA_947623475.1 uncultured Clostridia bacterium
GGACCTTTAACTATAATTTTAAAAAAGAAAAAGATTGTACCAGATATACTTACAGCAAATGGAGATACTGTAGGAATCCGTATTCCAGATAATGAAATAGCAAGAAAGCTTATAAAATATGCAGGAGTTCCCATAGCTACTCCAAGTGCTAATATCTCTGGAAAATCAAGTGGAATAAATTTACAAGATATAAAGAAAGAATTTAAAAACAAAGTAGATTACTATGTAGAAGACAAACAAATTAGTACAGGAGTGAGTTCTACAATAGTAAAAATAGAAAATGGAATTCCTAAAATATTAAGAGAAGGAAATATAACAAAAAAAGAAATTGAGAAAGCTTTAAAATGTGTAAGTAAATAAAAATAATATAATAAATATTAAAAATAAAATATAAAATATGTTATACTATTTCCGAAAAGGAGGAAAAAAATGAATATAAATATTACAGACACAGTAAAATATATTGGAGTAAATGACAAAACATTAGATTTATTCGAAAGTCAATATATAATACCAAATGGAGTATCATATAATTCATATATAATAGAAGATGAAAAAACAACAATAATGGATACAGTTGATAAAAGAGCTGTTAAAGAATGGGTAGAAAATATACAAAATCTACTAGGAGATAAGAAGCCAGAATATTTAGTAGTTTCACATTTAGAGCCAGACCATTCTGCAGGAATAGGAATTATTACAGACAAATATCCTAATATGAAAATAATATTAAGTGAAAGAGCAGCAAATATGCTACCTCAATTTTTGGATAAAGATTTATCTGATAAATTAGTTATAGTAAAAGAAGGGGATAGCATAGATTTAGGAAATCATAAATTAAATTTTGTAATGGCACCAATGGTACATTGGCCAGAAGTAATGTTCACATATGAATCTACAGAAAAGATATTATTTTCAGCTGATGGCTTCGGAAAATTTGGAGCATTAGATACAGATGAAGATTGGACATGTGAAGCAAGAAGATATTATTTTAATATTGTTGGAAAATATGGATCTCAAGTACAATTAGTACTAAAAAAAGCAGCAGGATTAAATATAGAAAAAATATGTCCATTACATGGACCAATATTAACAGAAAATTTAGAATATTATATCAACAAATATGATATTTGGAGTAGTTATAAACCAGAAGATAAAGGAATTTTAGTAGCATATAATTCAATACATGGAAATACAAAAAAAGTTGTAGAGCAACTTGAAGAAATGCTAAAAGAAAATGGAGAAGAAAAAGTTGTTTTAAGTGATCTATCAAGAGATGATATGGCAGAAGTAATTGAAGATGCTTTTAGATATGATAGAATGATAATTGCTACACCAACTTATGATGCAGGATTATTTCCAACAACAGAAAAATTTTTAAGACACTTAAAACATAAAAACTATCAAAATAGAAAAATAGGAATAATAGAAAATGGCTCATGGGCACCTATGGCAGGAAAACTTGTAAAAGAAATTTTAAGCCAAATGAAAGATATAACAGTTTATGAGCCAATGGTAACAATAAAAACAAGTATGAATGAAAATTCAATAGAAGAAATGAAAAAATTAGCGAAAGCTATAACAGAATAAGAAGTAGAATATTAGGAGGTGAAAAATATGAAATATGAATGTACAATATGTGGTTACATATATGATGAAGAAGCAGAAGGAGTAAAATTTGAAGACTTACCAGATGATTGGAAATGTCCAATGTGTGGAGTTGGAAAAGAAATGTTTAAAAAAATAGAAGAATAAAAACATCTATAATAAAGAAGCCTTAAATGTTAAACTTAAATAAAGTTTAAAAAGGCTTTTTTTTGACAATTTACATAACATGTGATAAAATATAAACGTTGGAAGTGTTCGCCCTAAAAGATAAAATATAAAAAGGGGAGGTCACAATATGATAAGAAACATAAATAAAATTTCAATTGTAGGAGGACCAGGAACAGGAAAAACAACATTAGCTAATAATATAGGAAAAGAACTAAATTTACCAATATATCATTTAGATGAAAAAAACTATTTAGAAAATTGGGTACAAAGAGATGAAAAAGAAAGAGATAAAGTTTTTCTAGAAATAGCCAATAAAGATAAATGGATAATGGATGGTACTTACAAAAGTACATTAGCAAAAAGAATGCAAAAATCAGAAATGATTATATTTTTAAACTATTCAACATTAGCTAAACTAAAAGGAATATTTACAAGAACAATAAAATATAGAGGAGAAGAAAGACCAGAAATTCCAGGATGTAAAGAAAAAATGGATTTAGGATTTATAAAACACACAATTACATGGAATAAACAAAAAAGAAAGTTAATAAACTCTATTTTAGATAAGAACAAAGATAAAAAAATAATGATTTTTAATAATCGAGTGAAATTAAACAAATGGTATAAAAAAGAATTTAATAAAGAAATAGAAATATAAAGTTAAAGGAAGGAGGATTTAAATGAAAGAAGATGAAATGAATCCAAATATAAAATTAGAAATTGCAGTAGAAATAATAGCAAGAAAAATTGCAAATGCATCAAAAGAAGGATTAACAACAGATGATGAAGAAATGCAAAAATTACTTAGAGAAAGAGAAAAGATGTATACAGGAGATAAAGAAACTATAGACAAAATAGTAAATGTCTATGGACCAGAAATAAAGAAAAAATTTGAAGAAGGATAGTGGAGAAAAATGGAAGAGAAAAAAACTTTAGAACAAGTAATGAAAGAATTTAAATTAACAGATGAAGAACATGATGAAATACAAAGAAGAATTTTTAATAAATATTTATATAATAAACATCCTGTAAAAAATCCACAAGCAATTGTTGATATAGCACCTCCAGCATCTGGAAAAACAGGATTAAATTCTTATGGAGTACAACAATTTCGTGATGGAAATGTAGTTGTGATTAATAGTGATGAGTTGAAACTTGAACACCCAAGAATTGATGAAATTGCAAAAAAATATCCAGAATATTATACAAAAGTTACAGATCAAGAAAGTAATACATGGACAAGTACTTTATTTGATGAAGCTTTAAAAAATGGATATAATGTTATATTTGAAGGAACAGGAAGAAATGCAAGAATACTAGATACAATAAAAGAAAAAATGAAAGGTTATAAAGTAACAGTTAGAGGAATGGCTGTAGATAAATTAAATTGTTTAATGTCAATCTTAGAAAGATATTGGGAACAATCAGATAGACTTGGTTGGGGAAGACTTGTTACTTTAGATCATTTTTATGAAACATATAAAAATATGCCAGAAACTATAGATAAAATTGAAAAATCTGGAATAGTTGACAGTGTTCAAATTTTAAAAAGAGGTGGAGAGCCTCATGAGCCAGTAGAAATATATGATAGTGCAAAAAGTGATGAAATAAAAAGATTTCCAACAGCTAAATATGCAATTTTTGGTGGAAGAAAAGAAGATGAAATAGTAGCACTTAATTATTTTAAAGTATTAAAAGGAAAAATGGAAGAAAGAGTAGAAACAAAAGAAGGAATATCAGAAGAAGAAAAAAGAATATTTAATGAAATAGAAAAATTAGCTAGACAAATTGAATCTGGAGATAGTTCAAGAGATGACGATGGAGATGGAAGAGATGATTAAAATACTAACCTTTTGGTTAGTATTTTTTTATGATAAAATGTTGACATGAGCAAGAATTTTTGATAAAACTTTTATAGTAAAAATAGGGAGGGAAAAATGAGAAATTTAATTGATATAAAAGATTTAACAGAAAAAGAAATTGAAGAATTAATAAAAGTAGCCAAAGATATTATGCAAAACCCTGATAAATATTCAGAAAAATGTAAGCATAAAAAATTGGCTACTTTATTTTTTGAGCCAAGTACAAGAACAAGACTAAGTTTTGAAGCTGCTATGATGGAATTAGGTGGAAATGTAATAGGATTTTCAGAAGCTTCATCAAGTTCAACAGCAAAAGGTGAAAGTGTATCAGATACTATAAGAACAGTAGGATGCTATAGTGATATAATAGCAATGAGACATCCAAAAGAAGGAGCACCGCTAGTGGCTTCTAGAAGAACAACAGTACCAA
>CANQGV010000113.1 GCA_947623475.1 uncultured Clostridia bacterium
AGGTGAATTGTTTAGAAATTTGGCTGAGAGTTTTCCTGATTATTTTTATGATATATGGAAAAGTACTTTTCCTGAGGTTCAAGAAAAAAATTCGGATTTATTGCTTTTGGCAATGAATAATATAAAAAATAAACCAAATTCTCTTAAGCAATCAATTGATTTATCTACTCTTTGGCATAGTACAACTCCAAATGTTCAAAGGCAAAATATTTTAGACGTTCTTGAAAATTTTTCTGAGTTTTCTGATGATTTTTGGTTTAATACACTTCCTGAAGTTCAAGAAGAATCTTTTTTAAATGTTTATGAAAAGTTTCCTACGAAATTTATGAAAATATGGAAGAATACAGTTCCTGAGGTTCAAGAAAAAAATTCAGATTTATTAATTCCAATAATAAATTCAATAGTGGATAGTGAAGAGTTAACTAGTTTTGAAATGTCATATGAAATAGAAGAACTTTGGAGAGATACTATTCCAAATATTCAAGTGGAAAAGTTACCAGATGTTGTTGAGAATTTTCCTGAATTTTTTCAAGAGTTTTGGGAGAATAGTAGCTCTTCTGCTCAAAAAGAAAATTCAAGTTTACTAGTTTCAGAAATAGCTAAAATTGTAGAGAATACGAGTTTAAATGATCCTGATAAACCTTATAAAATAAGTTCTCTTTGGAGAAATACAAGATTAGAAGCTCAAAAGGTTTTATTTGAGGAAGTTTCTCATAATTTTCCTGATTATTTTGGTGATATTTGGAAGAATACAAATTTAGAGGTTAAAAAAGAAAATTCGGATTTGTTAGTTCCTGGTATGGTGGGGTTAATAAATAGTCAGAATATATCTAATCATGATAAGTTTGTTGAAATTAAAAAAGCTTGGGAATCTACTATTCCTTCAATTCAAGGTAAAACTATTTTAGATTTGCTTGATAATTCTTCTGATTTCTTTGAAATAATTTGGAAAAATACAGATTCAGATGTGCAGCTTGAAAATGCTGTTCAGCTTTTTGATTCAATAAAATATTTTACAGATGAAGATGGTAATAAACTTAGAAATGATGAGAAAATTAAGGCTTTCTTTAGAGGTTTAAATCCACAGAATGTTATGTATATGTGGGAAAATATGGATTTAAGTGAACGTAAAGAGAATTTAAAGTTGATTTTTGAAACTTTGAATCAATCTTCTGAAACTCAGAAATATGTTTCAGAAATATTGCAGAAAGAGTCTATTGATATTGATATTAAGAAGTTTAGTGATATTTTATCTATGAATGATGAAAATGTTAGGTCTTATATAGGTAGTTATTTAATAGATAGAGTTTTGGATAATATGGATGATAATAATAATGTTGATATTGATAGTTTGAGTAATGAAATAAATAATGTACATAGTATCTTTTTGACTAATAATTTGCCTGAGGTTTTTAAGACTTTTGAGTTTTTTAAATATCATCCAAATTATAATAATAATAATTTAAATTTTTATGATGGTGTATCTGTTGAGGATAGAGATAAAACTATTTTGCAAGATTTATTTTCAACAAATTTAGATTCTGATAATAGTCAGTTGAAGAATTTTTTGGAGCTTTTATATAACGGGAATGTTGCTTATGGTAAGTGTTTGAATGGTGATACTCTAGAGGAATATGATGAGGCTATTATTTCAGCATATGCTACTTCTTTAAAGGATTTGTATAGGATTTATAGCAATGAAACTATTGATGAAAGCTTAGATAGTTATGAGACTTTAGAACATTTAAGGAATGTTTTGTCTATAGATTCTAATGCAGATATTGGTGATGCTTTGTTGTCACAATTTTTAGATGAGATTGGTTTTGATAAGAAAAAATATGTTGGTAGTAAGCCTTCAATTAGTGAGAATTTATTAGATTATATGGCTAGAGAGAGAATTAAAGCTATTAAAAGAAATGTTGATGCTGATGAGAGTTCTTTGTTGGAAGAAGGAGATTTAATAAAAGGTTTTGATATTGAGTTTTTAGATCCTCAATTGAGGTCTGGTATAAAGTCAAAAGAGTTTTATATGAATGGCTCAATAGAGTCTGATTTTACTCCTTTTGATACTGACTTTTCAGAGATTACTAGGTTTTCTTTAAATGGTGATTCTTTATATGATATTGTGGATCATACTATTTCTTCTGCTTTCGGAGATTCTTATTATGTTATAAAAAAAGGTGATTTTGATGAAGAGAAGAGTTGTTCTAATGGTTATGATCCTGATTTAAAATCAAGGGTTTTGAGGACTAGTATTGGCTCTAATAGTATTAGTTATTTATTAACTTCTAATTGGGATGATAAGTATGGTTATGTAATGGCTCAAAATGGAATGTTTTTTAAGGTTTTTGATTTAGAGAGTGGTAAACTTGTTTTTTCTCCTGAACAGTATTTTGATTTGAGAGATAAGATGAAGGGTTTGTCTTTTTATGGAGCTGAAGATTTTGAGGTTGATGAAACTGCTAAAAATTCAACTGTTTTTAGCTTGGCTAAAAGTATGAGAGATAATGCTTCTAATTTAACTTCTACTGAGGAGAAAAGGAGTAAGCTTTTAAGTTTGATAAAGTCTATTTTGCCTAATGATGTGATTGTTGAGAATATGGCTGGTGATTTGTCTAGTGATATTGTGGAACTAATAGATACTGGCTCTACTGGTAGAGGTACTAATATTCCTGGTGATGGCGATTTTGATTTTATGTTAAAATGTTCTAATTCTGAACATGAAAAGGAGATAATTAGGAAGTTAGATCAAGCTCTTCTTGGTGATGATGATTTTGGAACTAATGATTTTAATATTAGAAAAGAAAATGTGAGGTTAGATGGTGTTTCTGAGCCTATTGATGTGGATATTTCTTCTGAGGATAAGAGTTTGAGGTTGAATTATTCTAGTGATTTATGTGTTAAAGATAGGTTGAATAATATTAGGAAAGTTTACGGAGATGAGATTGCAGATAGTGTTATAGATAATATTATTGTTGCAAAGAAGTTTTTGAAGGATGCTGGTTTGTATAAGAAGATTGTTTCTAATGGCTCAACGAATTTTGGTGGCTTCGGTGGTATTGGTATAGAGAATTGGATTCTTCAAAATGGTGGCTCTTTTGTGTTGGCTATGGAGACTTTTTTGGATAATAAGAAGGATAAAGATGGAAATGATATAGGTTTTTTTGAGTTTAAAGATAAGTATCCTATTTATGATTTCGGCTTAAATCATAGGTCTAAGCTTAGTGGGGTTGAAGGTTTGTCTGGTCATGATTCTTATATTGATGGTTTGTCTTCTTCTGGATATAAGGAGATGAAGAAAAAGTTTAAGGAGTTTTTGCTTGATTTAGGTGTTGATTATGTGTATGACCCTGATAAACGCCATGAGGTTGCTCCTATTGAGCCTCCTGCTAGATTTGATTTTGTTAATTCTATTAAGGATTATTCTTTGGGGAAGGTTTCTTCTTATAAGATGTCTGATGCTATGAAAGGTCTTGAGTATATTCAAAAGTTTAAGGCTAAACAACAGTTGGCAGAGAAGTCTAAAGATATGAGTTCTTCTTTTGAGGAGAAGGATTCGGATGATGATTTTTCTTTGGATGATTTTTAGGTTTTGGAGAATTTGTTATTTTGGGTTTGAAAGAGAGAAATGATTTTATATGCTATAATATACTTAGTAAAATATATAAAAGGGTGTGATTTTTTATGAAAGAAAAGCAAGATGAAAAATTTATAAAAATTAGTTTAAGAACAGCTATATTGATTGTTTCTGCCATAATTATTATGTTATGTATTATTTTTTGTGTGCTTTTTATAGTATTTGTAAAAAAAGAAAACACCTTTTCACAAACTTCTGATAATACTGTTCCGCAAAATTCTGATAATGTTATTTCAAAAAAGTCTAATACTGTTTCAATAAATAAGAATTGGCTAAACCATTTTCATGTTGAATTTAATAACAATAAAGAATATTATATTATAGATGATGATTATTCAGG
>CANQGV010000114.1 GCA_947623475.1 uncultured Clostridia bacterium
AAAGAAAATGCGTGAAAACTATGAAGGAAATGTATTTAGCCCAATGGGATGTAGAAGCTTTTTAGCTCCTTGGAAAGATGAAAATGGAGAATATAAATTTGAAGGAAGATTTAATCAAGGAGTTGTTAGTATAAACTTACCACAAATTGCAATTGTTTCAAAAGGTGATGAAAAGAAATTCTGGGAATTATTAGATGAAAGATTAGAAATTTGTTATGAAGCTTTAATGTGTAGACATTACTCATTACTTGGAACAAAAGCAGATACCAGTCCTATTCATTGGAGATATGGTGCAATAGCTAGATTAGAAAAAGGAGAAAAAATAGATAAACTATTGAAAAATGGTTATTCATCAATTTCTTTAGGATATATAGGTATCTACGAAATGACAAAACTTATGAAAGGAGTTTCTCATACTGAAAAAGAAGGACATGATTTTGCAATAAAAGTTATGAAACGTCTAAGAAAGGCTGTAAAAGATTGGAAAGCACAAACAGGATTAGGGTTTGCTTTATATGGAACTCCAGCAGAAAGTTTATGTTATAGATTTGCAAGAATAGATAAAGAGCGTTTTGGAGAAATAAAAGATGTTACAGATAAAGGATATTATACAAATTCATATCATGTAGATGTAAGAGAAAAAATAAATGCATTTGATAAATTAAAATTTGAAAGTGAATTTCAATCAATGTCTACAGGTGGTGCAATCTCATATATAGAAGTTCCAAATATGGAGAAAAATACAGAAGCAATGGAAACAGTTGTAAAATTTATATATGATAATATTCAATATGCAGAATTTAATACAAAATCAGATTATTGCCAAGTATGTGGATTTGATGGAGAAATAATAATAAATGATGATTTAGAATGGGAATGTCCTAATTGTGGAAATAAAGACAAAACTAAAATGAATGTAACAAGAAGGACATGTGGTTATTTAGGAGAAAACTTTTGGAATGTAGGAAAAACAAAAGAAATAAAACAAAGAGTATTACATCTATAAAATATTAATTTATCTAGGATAAAAACTTCTAATTTACTAAAAAATAGTAATTCCAATATAATTTGGGGTTGCTATTTTTATGTAAACGTAGTATAATAGATATTAACTATCTCACATCTGTGAAGATAAATTTTAGAAAGGTAGGCAACAAAGATGAGTAAGAGAATGCCTAACGAAATACGGTCAACAGTAAAGTTCAACCTACCCAAAGAGGGTTACAAAGTTAAAAGTAAAGGTCATTTATTAGCTATGGTTACAGTGGATGAAAATGGTGAAAAAGTTCTAAAATTAAAAAATAGAATTTATTATATGGCATCAATTATAAATATACAAAATGCCATACAAGTAAAAGAGCCAATAAAAAATGGAGAAATTCCACGGTGTCCATATTGTGGCAGAGAATTAGATCCTAGAAATACTACAATAGATCACACTATTCCAAGAAGTCTTGGTGGACCAACAATCCAAGAAAACTTAGAAGTTATATGTGATGTATGTAATTCTTTAAAAGGAAGTTTAAAACCAAGTGACGTATATAAAATACGTTCAATGTTTGAACAAAAAGTTCCTTTAGAAACAATTAAAAATTTCAAATATAATGCTAGAAAACAGTATTTTAATGAAATGATTGAAAATAAAGGGATTATTCCTAAAGAATGGTTGGTAAATGTTCCAGTCAAAAAGGTAAGAGGTAATAAAAATATTGATCTAAATTCTTTATCATTTAGAAATGCAGAAAATTTTTATTATAATTATGGCTTTTTAAGGAATACTATTGTTGTAGATAAAAAGGACATGTTACTAGAGGGAAGACTTAGTTTTGCTCTTGCCAGAGAATTAAATCTAAAGAATGTAGACATAATAAAAGTAAGTAACGTTGATGTTGATTTACTTTGGTTTACTTATCGAGGGTTGTAACCCCAAAAAATGAGTCTCTATTATTAGGGACTCTTAATTATTTTAAAAAAAGACTTGAAATTTATATTAGAACAACATATAATATAAACATAAAATAGTAATGGAGGGTAATGATATGTTCATGGATCTGCCTACACCAGATTGTAATGGTAATTTAGGCAGTGATGCCCAAATTACAGACTCTGGAATTCTAATTGTTCATGGTAGTTATAATAGAACAATAAGAAATCTGTCAAGAGCAATCTGGGGAGATGAAATTTGCCAATATTGTTTAAAACCTATAAAAAAACATCGGTTAACAATTGAACACATATATGGTAGAGAATTTGGTGGTGTTGACATCACTAATTGTCTTACAATAGTGTGTCCAAAATGTAATGCTGATAAAGATGATTTAACAATTGAACAATATGTTAAATTGTTAGATATGAT
Organism: uncultured Clostridia bacterium; assembly: GCA_947623475.1. Lineage (GTDB taxonomy): Bacteria > Bacillota > Clostridia > TANB77 > CAG-508 > CAG-269. The sequence goes on from CANQGV010000114.1 coordinate 2,357, forward strand.
TAAAAACGGTGAGCCTAAAAAGAATTGCTTAAAATTTAGAGCAACATGTAGACAGGAAAATCTTAATACTGTTTTGAGTGAAAAACGGTTTTTATTACCTGATAATTGGGTAGATTATAATTTTCCTGTTAAAGAAATTCAAATAAATGGTGTTTTTAATCCAAAAGAAGCAGTTAAGACCAAAAATTATAAAAAGGTCAAAAGAGTCTATAATCAAAGGGGAATGTTTAAAAACCCATTAATTGTAGATAGACGAGGTTTTTTAATAGATGGCACAGCATCCTATACGTTTGCTAGAAAGAATGGTTTATTAGAAGTTCCGGTAATACTACTAGATAATGTAGAAATTCAGAGAAAAAAATGAAGTCCCTACTAAATAGGGACTTCAAATGTTTTTAATAATTGTTCACGACAAGCATTTTCAAAACTATTATCTAAAGGATCTAAAACAATATCTTCATTATATTTTCTATCTAAACAATATTTTATAATGTAGTCTGTAACTTCAGGATTTTTTGAAAGTAAAGGTCCATGTAAATAAGTAGCTATAACATTATTTAAAAAGAAACCTTCCTCAGTATCACTAAATTTATTTCCATTTCCAAAAAGAACTTTACCAAAAGGTTTATCAATATTGAAAGTTTGTCCACCATGATTTTCAAAACCAATTACTTTTGTCTTTTTTCCATTTAAGGTTGCTTCGATAACTATGTTTCCTATGCAACGTTGTTTTCTGTCAGCAATAGCTTCTGTATAATAGTCAAATATATTAAGCCCTTTTACTATATTTCCTTCAACACCTTTATAATATTTTCCAAATAGTTGATAAGCGCCACAAATAAGTAAAAAGAATACTCCATTATCAACAGCTTCTTTAATTTTATCTTTGTATTGAAATAAGTCTTTTGCTAATATACTTTGTTCATTATCAGCACCACCACCAGCAAAAATTAAATCATATGATTTAAAATCTGGTGCTTCATCATTTATACAATATCTATCTATAATAGCTTTAAATCCTCTTTTTTCAATTCTATACTTAAGTATTTGTATATTTCCATAATCTCCATATAATTCTAATAAATCGGGATATAGATATAAAATTTTTAATTCTTTCATCAAATAAACCTCCAATTAATGTTTAAAAATTTCCTTTCTTGTAGGTTGCAAAGAAGTGTAGTTTGCAATAACATATTTTTTTACATTTGTAGAATAAAAACTATTAACAGCTTCCTCTAAAGATAAATATGGCTCTATTTTTGAAGCATCATAACCACTTGTTTTTATTCGAATTGCTATATCATAAGCTCTTTTACCAGAAGTAATAATTCTTGAAACATTATTTAATTTGTCAAAGTTAATATCCCAAATCCAAGATACATCAAAACCATCTGCAATATTGTCGTTTAAAACAAATAATAATTCTTTTTCTTCATTATCTTCATTAAGAATTCTAAGACTTACATTTGCACCAGTTGGATTTTTAGCTAAATTTATAATAGTAGGAATTCCATTTATTTGTACTTCTTCTAATCTACCATTATTTAAAAC
>CANQGV010000115.1 GCA_947623475.1 uncultured Clostridia bacterium
TTTTTGCATTTACATGCATTTTCTTTTGTTTTATTTTTTACTATTTTTTTTCTTTGTTGTGTTCTGTTTTTTTACTTCTTTCTTTTCTTCTTTTTGCTCTTCTTTTTTAGGTGTTTTTTCTTTTTCTTCTATCACTTCTTCTTTTTGCTTATTTTTTGACTCTTTGTTTTCTTTTTCTTCTTCCTTCTTTTCTTCTTTTTTCTCTTTTACTTCTTGCTCTACTTCAATTTTAGTTTCATTTTTTATATTTAATATTGGAATATTTGCATATAAAGCTGGTGCTCCATTTGTTCCATCTGCATTTTCTTTGTTTGTAAGTCTAACATCAATTGAACTTTCATCAATATCTATATATTTTTTTATTACATCTATTATTTCTTGCTTCATTAATTCTAAGAAATCTGCTGAAACATTTGCTCTATCTTGCATTAAAACTAAATGCAATCTTTCTTTTGCAGCCTCTTTTGAATTTGCTGTTAATTCTTTTTTCTTGTTGCCTTTTTTGAAAAATTTCATTATGTTTTCAAACATTATTTCCTAACCTCCAAATTTTGGTTTATTTTTTAAATATGTTTTTTATTTTTGTAAAAAATCCTGTTTCAACACCAGGTATAGTAACATCTATTTTTTCTCCTAATACTCTTTTTGCTATTTCAATATATGCTTTTCCTGATGGTGCTTTTTTATTTTGAATGACTGGTTCTCCTTTGTTTGTTTGAGTTATAATGTACTCATCATCTGGTACAACTCCTATTAAGTCTATTGATAATAAATCAACAATATCATCTACATCCATCATTTCACCTTTTTTTACCATATTTGGTCTTATTCTATTGATTACTAATTCTGGATTTTTTATTTCAGACGACTCTAATAAACCAATAATTCTATCGGCATCTCTAATTGCAGATATTTCAGCTGTTGTTACTACAATTGCTCTATCTGCTCCTGCAATTGCATTTTTAAAACCTTGCTCAATTCCAGCTGGGCAATCTACTAATATATAATCAAATTCTTCTTTTAATTTATCTGTTAATTCTATCATTTGTTCTTCATTTACGGCGCTTTTATCTCTTGTTTGGGCTGCAGGTAATAGGTAAAGGTCTTTAAACCTTTTGTCTTTTATTAAAGCTTGTCTTAATTTACATTTTTCTTCAACAACATCTACTATATCGTATACTATTCTATTTTCTAGTCCCATTACAACGTCTAAGTTTCTTAACCCTATATCTGTATCTATTAGGACTACTTTTTTTCCTTCTACTGCTAAGCTTGAACCTAAATTAGCTGTTGTTGTCGTCTTTCCTACTCCACCCTTACCTGATGTTATTACTATTACTTCTCCCATATCTTTCCTCCTTAGGATTAAAACGCTTTTTTTAATACTATTATAATACTACGGAAATAAGGAAAAGTCAACAAAATTAACATAAAAAAAGAAAAGTTTTTATGCTTTTCTTTTTTTTATTAAATATTAATTTATATTCCAATTTTTTTGTATTTATTTATCAATTAAATTTTTTATAAATAATTACTTCACGTCTATTACTGTTTCATCTTTTTTACGATCTGAATAATATTTTTTCCCTTCTACACTAATTCCTTTTACATAGTATACATTTTGTGAAACTTCACTAACTATGTATATATCCTCTAATTTACTTATTTCTTCTGATGTCATGTCTGAATTTACTTTATCATAATCTCTACCATAATTTAAAGAGACTCCTTCAAGAGTTTTTAAATCAATAACATAGAATTTATTTTCTAACTCTTCAGTAGAAATCCAATTTTCTTTTAAATCATCTCTACCATTTAAATTGTATTCTATACTTGTATTTGCTGGTATAGTTCCATATTGTACAGAATACTCAATAACTTTATCTCTTAAACTTTCAACATCTGTATACATGTTTTCAAGATTTTTTGCATATATTCCATCTTTAGCATTATATATTAAAATATTTGATACGAGAACTAATATGATAATTGCTATAGTTAAAGTTACCATAGTTATACCTTTTTGGCTTTTCGCATTTTTTAACATCTTTTGCTTCTCCTTTTTTCTTTGGTTATATCTTACTATTTTTTCATTTTTATTTCAATAGTTTTCAATTATTTCATAAATATTCTTTTTCATTTTGTATTGCTTTTCTTCATTTAAAAATATATACCAAACATATGCAATTGCCACTATTATTGCTACATTTTCTAAATATAATATTCCTATACTAGATATTACTGTTAATAAAATGATAACTATAAATGATATTTTATGTGTGTATTCTATTGCTCTCTTTTTCCCAAACGCTATATGTAATATTCCTTTTAATATTCTCCCTCCGTCCATAGGATATATTGGTATTAGATTAAATAATATAATAACTATATTTGAAAAGATTACCATTATTTGTGTAAATATATTTAATTGTATTTTTTGAGTAATAAATATTATTATAATGTTAGTTAAAGGTCCTGCAATTGCTACTATTATTTTTTTTAATTCTAATAAATTTCCTTTTCCTATTTTATTATTATAATCTTTAGGTTTTACCTTAAATGAAATACTTAATCCAAAAGGCATTATACTAACTTTGTTAGGTTTCATTTGCATAATAATCCCGGCTAGTAAATGTCCTAGTTCATGTATAAATCCGAAAACTAAAACCATTAAGTACATTTCAATTTGTCGTGTAAAATAGAATAATATCAAAAATAAAAATATCCTTAAATCAACTCTAAATCTCATTTCTCCCTCCTAAAATTTTACAACTCTACTAAAGTTTGAGGGTCTATTGTTCTCTCAGATACACGTATTTCAAAATGTAAATGTGGCCCTGTTGAATTCCCTGTTGACCCCACTTCTGCTATTTCTTGACCTTGTTCTATTTTATCCCCCTGATTAACATATATTGAATTACAATGTGCATATATAATACTAACTTCTCCAATTTGAACTTTTATATGATTTCCATAGTCTCCTTCACTTGATTTTAATACAACTTCTCCTGCTGTAGCAGCTTTTATTTTTGTACCTGCATTTACTGCTAAATCAATACCTGTATGATTTTTAGGTACAGTTGGTGTCGAAGGATCTCTTTGTCCATATTTTGAACTTATTATTCCTTCAATAGGCTTTATAAAACTTGTCGTATTTTTTGCTGTTTGTATATCTGCTTCTATTTGCGATAATTCTTGAGGTTGTTGATTTAAGTTTTCCGTCTGTTCTATTGCTCCACCAATATTATTTTCTTGATCTTTACTATCTTCTGTAACTTTAATGATAGAATTTTTTATATTTTCATATATTTCTATAAAATTAGTATCATATGATATTATTTCATTTATTTTATTTAAAAAGTCCTCTGAAAAAATATAATTTCCATTTTGAACAATATATATAATAAAATAAATAACTAAACATATTATTATCTGAATAATCATTTTTTTTAGTAATTTTATATCTTTTTTCTTGTTATCATTATAAATTCCTACTCTTGCTGTATTTCCTTCTTTTCTTCTAGCATATATTTCCTCTGCTCTTTTTATTTTTTCTTCTACTGACATTGTTCGTTCCATAAAAAAACACCTCTTCCTTAGTTCCTTTTAAACTATATGTTTGAAAAGAGATGTTTATTCATTATTTAATTAAACTGACTAATAACTGTATAAACATAATTACTGTACTAAAATATGCATACTTTTTTAATCTTTTATATCTTATATGTTCTTTTTTTAATATTTCCTTTTCTTTTTTTCTATTATCTATAACCTTTATATAATTTGATACAATCATTTCTGCTTCTTTTACAATATAATCCTTCTTCATAGGTTTATGTTTTTGCTCTAAATT
>CANQGV010000116.1 GCA_947623475.1 uncultured Clostridia bacterium
TCCAAAAAAATTAGATTCCTACATATCTGAAGAAGAAATAAGAGTATCAACAGGCTTTGAAGAATTAAATAGAGTACTAGGAGGAGGACTAGTAAAAGGCTCACTTATATTATTAGGAGGAGAGCCTGGAATAGGGAAATCAACACTAATACTTCAATTGTGCAATAAAGTAAAAGGAGATGGTGTTGTACTATATGTTTCAGGTGAAGAGTCAGCAGAACAAATAAAATTAAGAGCAGATAGATTAGGAATAAAAAATGAAAATATAATGTTTTTAGGAGAAACAAATATTGAAATAGTAGATAATGCAATAATAGAATTAAATCCTAAATTAGTTATAATAGACTCTGTACAAACAATGTATTCTGATGAATTAACAGCAGCAGTAGGAAGCGTGAGCCAAGTAAGAGAAATAACATCTCAAATAATGAGAATTTGCAAAGCTAGAAAAATAACAACAATCTTAATAGGACATGTTACTAAAGATGGAAATATTGCTGGACCAAGAGTTTTAGAACACATGGTAGATACAGTTTTATATATTGAAGGAGAAAGATATTTTTCATATAGAGTTTTAAGAGGAATAAAAAACAGATTTGGTTCGACAAATGAAATTGGAATGTTTGAAATGACTGATAAAGGAATGTGTGAAATAACAAATCCTTCTGATGTACTGATTTCAGAAAGAGAAGGAGAGCCAGCTGGCTCATGCATTATATCTTGTATAGAAGGAACAAGACCAGTGCTAATAGAGTTACAAGCATTAACAACACAAAGCATATATGGAATACCAAAAAGAACAGCAAATGGATTAGACTATAATAGGTTAGCTTTATTGATAGCTGTTCTAGAAAAAAAATCAGGGTTAATGTTGGGAGGACAAGATGTATATTTAAATGTAGTTGGAGGAATGCGTATAAACGAGCCTTCAATAGATTTAGGAATAATTGCAGTAACAGCATCAATATTTAAAAATATACCTATACCAAAAGAAATGGTAATAATGGGAGAAGTTGGGTTAACAGGAGAAGTAAGAAGAATTAATATGATAGAAAAAAGACTAAAAGAAGCAGAAAAATTAGGATTTAAAACCTGTATTATTCCAGAAAGTAATAAAAAACTATTGAAAGAAAAGTTTAAATTAGATATAATAGGCGTTAGAAATATAAATGAAGCACTTAAAAAAATAGGTATTAAGTAGAAAGGATTAAAAGTTGAGAAAAAGCGAACACAATAATATAACAGAAATTTTAAAACTAATAGCTCCAGGAATGCCTATCAGAGATGGACTTGAAAATATATTAAAAGCAAAAACAGGAGCATTACTTTTAATAACAGATAATACAGAAGTTCTAAAAGAAATTGTTGATGGAGGCTTCTATATAAATGAAGAATATACATCCTCAAAATTATATGAATTAGCTAAAATGGATGGAGCAATTATACTAAGTGGAGATCTAAAAAGGATAATATATGCAAATGCACAATTAATACCATCACATGAAATACCAACAACAGAAACAGGAACAAGACATAGAACAGCAGAAAGAGCAGCTAAACAAACAGGAGAATTAGTAATTAGTATTTCACAAAGAAGAAACATAATTACAGTATTCAAAGGAAATGATAGATATGTGTTAGAAAACACAGATACAGTATTAAATAAGGCAAACCAAGCAATTCAGACACTAGAAAGATACAAAAAAGTTTTTGATAGTAAATTAAGCATATTGAATGAATATGAATTTAATGATATAGTAACTTTAGAAAATGTTATTACAGCTATACAAAGAGCTGAAATGGTTATGAAGATAGTAGAAGAAATACAAGCTAAAATATATGAGCTAGGAGAGGACGGAAGGCTTGTAAGAATGCAATTAGAAGAGCTTATAGGAGGACTAGAAGAAGAGGAAAAACTAATAATAAAAGATTATGTAGCAACAACCAAAAAGAAAAATGTAGCAGAAAATGTAATAGAAAAACTAAATAAATTACCGTATGAAGAAATAGCTAAACAAAACGTAATTGCAAAAATTTTAGGATATGAAATATTTGATAATTATGATGAAGTAGCAGTCTACACTAGAGGGTATAGAATATTAAATAAAGTACCAAGAATGCCAAATAACATTTTAGAAAACCTAGTAAAAAGCTTCAAATCTTTTCAACATATATTAACAGCGGATGTGAAAAGTCTAGATGAAGTTGAAGGAATTGGAGAAATAAGAGCAAAAGCAATAAAGCAGTCATTAGGAAGAATGCAAGAACAATTTGTATTTGATAATTTAATAGATTAAAAGAAAGGATTGAATAAGAAATGAAAAAATTAGGGACAATAGTAATAGTAATTATATTGATAATGATTATGGGAGGAATAGGTTTTCTAGGATATGGTTATTATAGAAAACTAACATATAAACCACAAAATCCATTAGTAACAATGGAAGTTGAAAACTTTGGAACTGTTAAAATAGAATTATATCCAGATCAAGCACCTAATACAGTTGCAAACTTTATAACATTAGCTAATAGAAACTTTTATGATGGTTTAACTTTTCATAGAATAATAAAAGATTTTATGATACAAGGTGGAGATAAAAAAGGTGATGGCTCTGGCTCAGCAACATTAGGAGATTTAAGAGATAATGGTGGAGACAAAGAATATAATATAAAAGGAGAATTTGCTGCAAATAATGTAAAAAATACATTAAGATTTGAAGAAGGAATTATTGCAATGGCAAGATCAGATTATACGCAATATTCATCTGATTTAACAGAAGAATCATATAATTCAGCAAGTTCACAATTTTTTATAATGACAGGAGAAAATACTAGTTTAAATGGTCAATATACAGCATTTGGAAGAGTAGTAGAAGGAATGGATGTAGTGAAAAAAATATCTGAAGTAGAAGTAAAAGCAAGAGATACAGAAGGAGAAGAAGCTTCAACTGAAGAATCAGGAGAAACAGAAGTTAGTACACCTGTAAATCCTCCAAAAATCACTTCAATTAGAGTAGAAACTTATGGAATAAATTATGGAGAGCCAGAAACAGTAGAGCCATTTGACTATATGTCATGGATGTATAAACAATATGGACTTGACCCTTCAACATTTTCTCAAACACAAACAATTGAATAAAATGTAGTTAAAAAACATATATGAAATTTGAATAAAAATAAAGCTTATAAAAATTAAAGAAATAACTAATAAAAATTTGAATTTATCTAATAAATTGAATAAAGTAGTTGACAAAAGGGGTGGAAATAGGTTAAAATATATAGTGTGCTTTATAAAACACACTATAAATGGTGGATGTAGCGTAGCTGGTTAACGCGCCAGTTTGTGGCACTGGAGACCGTGGGTTCGAGTCCCATCTTCCACCCCATTTAAATAACATTATAACTATGACCAAAACTAAATATTGGGCTGTAGCCAAGTTGCTGAGGTTGTTCGAACGGAAGTGAGTTACAACGTCAGTATACGGAAACTATAACCAAAATTAAACATTGGGCTGTAGCCAAGTTGCTGAGGTTGTTCGAACGAAAGTGAGTTACAACGTCAGTATACGGAAACTATGACCAAACTAAACATTGGGCTGTAGCCAAGTGGTAAGGCACCGGACTTTGACTCCGGCATGCGTGTGTTCGAATCCCACCAGCCCAGCCAATGGTGAGTCTGTTCGAACTTTTGAAAGTTTGAATAGATGATACAAAAATCAATCAGAAATGGTTGATTTTTTTTGTTACAAAAAAATCATCCTAAAATATAAAGAAAGGATGGTGTTTGAAATGAATGTAATCAAACAAGAATTACAATTTGAAGAAGGGT
>CANQGV010000117.1 GCA_947623475.1 uncultured Clostridia bacterium
GAATATAAAGAAAACAATTTAGTAACAATATCATATACAGAAGGAATAGAGAATTTCTCTATCGAAACAAATGATAATGTATATGTAGATGAAAATAATGCAGGAATAATAAATGCAGAAAATATAAGATATGTACAAACAATTATAAATAAAGAAGAACTTATAAGACTATTAGGAGAAGAAGGAAGAATAAGCATACAAAATAGTAATGGACAAGAAATAGCATCAATAGGAAAAGATACTGAAACAGACAAAGAAGGAAACATAACTATAAATTATGAAAATGAAGAAGCAAACAAAAAAATTAAAATAATTGCAACTAAACCTCAAAAAGAAGGAAAAATAAACATTATAAACAAAAAAGCAATCAATGGACAAATAGGGCAACCAAGAGAAACTGTGAAAAAGATGAAAAAATTGCTAATAAACTCAACAGTTAATACAAATATGAGTGAAGAAAAAGCAACAGGATTAGCAGAGTTAAAAGAAACAACAACAGAAGGAAAATTAGAAATAAGTAGAAACAATTTATCAACAGTAAATACAAACAAAAATGTAGAAATAAAAGCAACATTAAAATCAAATACACCAAATCAAGACTTATATTTAAACCCTATAATAAGAGTAGAATTTCCAGCAGATGTACAAGAAGTAAAAATAAATTCTATAGATAAACTTTATGCAGATGAATTTGTTGAAATAAGACAAACACAATTAGTAGAAGAAGGAAAACAAGTAGTATTAGTACAATTAATAGGAGAACAAACTATACATAAAGACTCAGGAATAGAAGGAATCGTAATAAATATAGATGCAGACATAAATTTAAACAAAAAAGCATCAAGTAAATATGATTCAATAAAAATGGAATATTTAAATGGAAAAGTTATTCAATATAAAGATAGTCCAGAAAGCGGATTAGCAGAAGTTCAAATGGAAATAGTATCACCAAAAGGACTAATAACAACAAATAACATAAAAGAGTTAGACATAGAAACAATAGGAAAAGAAGAAGGAGTATCAAAAGAAGTTGAAATAAACTCTCCTGAAAAAGACATTACAGTACAAACAGAAATAATAAATAACAATGAAGTAGATGTAAGTGATGTAAAAATATTAGGAACATTTGGAACAAAAGGAAAAGCACAAATAAATGGAGAAGAATTTGAAAACAACATAGATACAGTATTAAAAAGTGCTTTATCAATACAAAGTGTAGATATAAATAAAGTAAAAGTGTATTATACAGAAAATGAAAATGCAACAGACGACATCCAAAACAAAGAAAATAATTGGCAAGAAAATCCAACAGATGCTATTAAAATGAAAAAGTATTTAGTAACTGTTACAAATATGGATGTGGGAGAAGAACTAGATGTAGCATACAGCATAGCAATTCCAGCTGGGTTGCAATATGAACAAACAATGCATCAGGGATATTCAGCAACATTTTTACAAAATGGAGCTCAAGAAATAGAAAAAGCACAAGCTACAATAATAAGATTAACAACAGGAAAAGGTCCACAAGTGGAAGCATCATTATCAGGAAAAGTAGGAAATGAAAATTTAAACAATACAGAAGTAAATAAAAATGAAATAATAAAATATGATGTAAATGTAAAAAACGTAGGAGATGAAACTTTACTAGGAGCAAAAGCGTATGCAAATATACCAGAAGGAACAACACTAATATCAAGACAAGGAACAGAATATACAGAATTACAAGAAAAAGTGGCTCAAATCGATGTAGGAGAACTTAAAGCAGAAGAAAGTAAAACAGTAAGTTTTGAAGTAAAAGTAAATAATAATGCAAATGAAAATTCAGAAATAAAAACACTTGCAACAATACAATCTAATGGAAAAGAAGTTAGTACAAATGAGGTATCTGCAAAAATAGGAAGTGGAGCAGGAGAACTAGAAGTAATAATTTCAAACAGTGATAATATAGTAAGTGTTTATGAACAAGGAAAGACATTTAACTGCATTATGAATGTTACTAACAAAACACAAGGAGAATTAAAAAATGTTGTAACTAAATGGGAAGTTCCAAAAGAGCTAAAAAGAATATCTAATAGTTTATATTCAGAAGTAACATTAGAAAATAAAGACGAAATAGTAATAGAATCTATACAGCCAGGAGAAACAGTATCAATTATAGCTGGATTTGAAGTTGTTGAAGATACAGATAAAACTTTTGTAGAGCTTATAGGAACAGCAAGATGTAATAATCAAGAATATAGGTCTACAAATGAAACAATATTTTTAACAGAAAAAGTAGCTTATGATTTTAAAATGTCTTCTGAATCTGAAAATGCTTATGTACAAAGTGGAAGTATAGTTTATTACACAATTAAAGTAGGAAATAAAAAGGCTGCACAATCAGGATCTTTAATAATAAAAGATACTTTACCAAACGAATTGACACCAGTAGAAGGTGTTTTAGAAGGTGAAGGAGAAGAACAATTAGTTTATGCAAATGGAAAAGAATTTACATGTCAAACATATCTTAAAGCAGGAGAAGAAAAAACATTTACAATAGAAGCAATAGTAAACAAACAAGAGGGACTTAGAGAAGATCTAGAGATAAAAAATAAAGCAACATTAGAAGAAGATCTAGAAAAAGCAGGAGAAACAAATGAAATAAAAATAATATTGGAGAATGAAAGTTTACCTCCTATAGGAGGAGATGATCCAGGAGAGAATACAAATCCAGGAGAAAACACAGATCCAGGAGGAGAAACTAATCCAGGAGGTAATACAAATCCAGAAGGAAATGAAGGACAAGGAAACATTGGAACAACATCAAACTTAAAAATAAATGGGATAGCATGGATAGACAAGAATGAAAATGGACAAAGAGAAGATGATGAAGAATTTATGGAAGGGCTTCCAGTAAAATTATTAAATTCTGAGACAAATGAATTTGCAGAAGATGAAAATGGAAATCAAATAGAAGCAACTACAGATGAAGTTGGATTTTACACATTAAGCAATATTCCTTCAGGAAACTATATAGTTTTATTTGAATATGATTCAACAATATATAAACTTACAGAATATGAAAAAGAAGGTGTAGAAGAAAGTAGAAACTCAAATTCTATATCAAAAAATGTAAGCATAGACGGAGAAGAAAAACTATATGGTGTAACAGATGAATTAAATTTATCAAATGAAAGTATATCAAATATAAATATAGGCTTAATAACAACAGGAGAATTTAATTTAAGTTTAGATAAATACATATCAAAAATAACAGTAAATACGAAAGATGGAGTAGATACATACAATTATAATAATGAAACATTAGCAAAAGTAGAATTAAGTTCTAAAAAAATAGAAGGTGCAACAGTAGTTATAGAATATAACGTTGTAGTAACAAATAATGGAGAAGTATCTGGATATGCATCAACTATAGAAGATGAAATGCCAGAAGACTTAGAATTCCGTTCAGAAATAAACCCAGATTGGAAACTAGAAGGTGGAACATTAATTTCAAATAGTTTAGGAAATAGTCCAATAGTTCCGGGTGAAAGTAAAACTATAAAATTGTCATTAGCAAAAACAATGACACAAAGCAATACAGGAATAATAACAAATATTGCAGAAATTGAAGAAGCATATAACAATAATGGAACATTAGATACAAACTCAACACCAGGAAATGGTATAGAAAGTGAAAACGATTATGGTTCAGCAGATGTAATTATAAGTATTAAAACAGGTGGCCCTGTGGTATATACACTGTTAGTAATTATGATAATCTTAATAGGAATAGCAGCAGCAAGTGTTATAAAAAAAGAAT
>CANQGV010000118.1 GCA_947623475.1 uncultured Clostridia bacterium
AAATAAGGAGGAAAGTAGACTATGAAATTCAAAGATACATGCCTAAAAGAGTTATATTTGATTTCGATCAAGTTCCTTTCATGGATAGTGCAGGAATAGGATTTATAATAGGAAGATACAAATTTATTAGTTTAATAGGAGGAAAATTAGAATTAACAAATTTAAGTGACAGTGTTAGAAAGATTTTCGAAATGAGTGGAATATTTAAACTAATTCCTGAAGCAAGGCCTGACTATCTATGAAATCGAAGATTAGAAATAATAATTTAAAACTTGATATATTTGGCAAGAAAAAATAAAAAGGAGTTAAACTATGAATAAAAAATTTGAAAATGAAATGAAACTTGAATTTATAAGTAAATCTTCAAATGAATCATTTGCAAGAATAACAGTAGCAGCATTTGCTGCACAATTAGATCCAACTGTGGAAGAATTGGCAGATATAAAAACAGCAGTATCTGAAGCTGTTACAAATTGCATAATACATGGATATGAAAATGAAATAGGAATTGTAAAAATAGTTGGAAAATTAAATAAAAATCAAATAGTTTTAGAAATTTCTGATAAAGGTAAAGGTATAGAAGATATAGAAATGGCAAAAGAGCCGTTATTTACAACCAAGCCAAATTTAGAAAGATCTGGAATGGGATTTACAATAATGGAGAGTTTTATGGATTCTGTTGAAGTAGAATCTATAGTCGGATTAGGCACTAAAATTAAAATGAGTAAAATTATAAAAAGTTTAGAAGAAGAAAAACAAGAAGATTTTACAATAGTTACAAATTAGTAAAGTGGGGTTAATATGTTTGAAAATAATATAGAGGCAATAAAAAAATCCCAAACAGGAAATAAAGAAGAATTACAAAAACTAATAGAAAAAAATAATGGATTAATATGGAGCATTGTAAAGAGATTTATAGGAAGAGGATATGAAACAGAAGATTTATATCAAATAGGTTGTATAGGGTTTATAAAATCAATACAAAGATTTGATACAAGCTATGAAGTAAAGTTATCAACTTATTCAGTACCATATATATTAGGAGAAATAAAGAGATTTATAAGAGATGATGGACCAATAAAAGTGAGTAGAAGTATAAAAGAATTAGGTGTAAAAATAAAAGAAATACAAAGAGAAAATTTAGCAAAAAAAGGAGAAGAAATAGGGATTAACGAAATTGCTAAAAAATTAAATATATCAAAAGAAGAAGTTGCTATGGCAATGGAAGCTAATAACAGTATAAGTTCTTTGGAAGAATGTAAATATACAGACCATAAAAATGGAAATACAGTTAGTATTATGGAAAAATTAACAACAGGAAAAGATGAAGAAGAAATAATAACTAATAGACTTACAGTAAAAGAATTGATTGAAAATTTAGATAAAAAAGAAAAGGAAGTTGTAATGCTTAGATTTTACAAAGAAAAGACGCAAACACAAGTTGCTAAAATACTTGGAATAACACAAGTTCAGGTATCTAGAATAGAAAGAAAGATTTTAAATAAAATGAAAATGAAATTAACATCATAAAAAATTATGAAAATAGAATTAACATATAAAGGAGTTGAAAAAAATAATGAAAAAAGTTGTACTCTATCTTTTTTCTTTTGTTTTTATTTGTTTTCTATTACCTGCAATCTTAACTAAAAGTAAAGGAAACGATAAAGAAGTTGAAACAACAACTCAACAAGTAGAAGAAGTAAAAGAACAAACTGAGGCAACACCAGAGTATTCATATACAAAATACTCAACAATAAATTTATTACATAAAAAGACAGGAGAAGTAGAACAAGTTCCTATTGACGATTATTTAATAAATGTTGTTTCAGCAGAAATGCCAGCTGACTATCATATAGAAGCATTAAAAACACAAGCTATTGTAGCAAGAACTTATACAATATATAAAGTAGAAAACAAAAAACATGAAAATGCTGACATTTGTGATGATTCAACATGTTGTCAAGCTTGGATAAGTAAAGAAGACAGGTTAGCAAAATGGGAAGAACAAAAAAGAGAAAGTAACTGGAAAAAAATAACTGATTGCGTAAATCAAACAAAAGGAAAAATAGTTGTATATGGAAATCAACCAATAAATGCATTTTTTCATTCAAATAGTGGAGGAACTACAGAAACACCTGTAAATGTATGGGGAGGAGGTAATTATCCATATCTTCAAACAGTACAAACAAGTGGAGAAGAAGCGTATGCACAATATAATTCAGAGGTTTCTTTAACAAGAGAAGAACTAATAGAAAAAATAAAAACTAAATATGCAGATATAAGTATAAATTTTGATGATAATGAAGATTTAAAAATAATAGAATATACAGAAAGTGGTAGGGTAAAAACTGCTAAATTTGGAAATCATAATATTTCAGGAGTAGAAATAAGAAGTTTATTAGGTTTAAAATCTACAAATTTTGAAATTATAAAAGAAAATGAAAAAATAAAATTTATTGTTAAAGGATATGGACATGGAGTTGGATTAAGCCAAACAGGTGCAGATGCAATGGCAAAACAAGGAAATAATTGCGAAGAAATAATAAAACATTTCTATACAGGTGTAACTATAACAGATGTGAATTCAATTTAAATAAAAATGTATAATCTTCTTAAAAATAGTAAATAATTGTATTAGTAACAATTATTTAAGGAGGATTATATGAGAAGAGAAAATAGAACAAAAATAAATAAGCAAACAAATGACAAAATAATAACATATGGTATGTTTGGCGCAGCGATTTTAGTAGTTGCTATTATAGGTATAATGACATTTACAAATAAGAGTAAACAAGGAACAAGAGTTGGAAAACTAGGAAATAATATAAATAGTATAAATAATAATTCAATATCAGAAAATACGGAAAGTGCAAGTACAGACTTAGGAAAGACAGTAAATGAAGTAAAAGAAGAAGCTAATGCGAATAAAGCAACAAATACGACAAATACAACAAACAATACAAACACTATAAATACGAATACAACTGATAAAGTTAATTCTTCATTAGAAAGTAGCAATAAAAATACGACTAAAGGAACTGCTACAATAAAAAACGATAAAAAAGTAGATAATGAAAATAAAGGACCTTCATTTATGAAACCTGCAGAAGGTGAAATAAGTAAAGAATTTGCAAAAGATCAATTAGTATATTCTGAAACATTAGAAGAGTGGACAACACATTTAGGTGTTGATATAAAAGCACAAGAAACAACAGTAGTGGTTGCATCTGAAAAAGGAACAGTTAAATCAATAAAGAATGATCCAAGATATGGATTAACAATAACTATAGAACATGAAGATGGTTTTCAAACAGTATATTCAAATTTGCTAACATCAGAATTTGTTGTTGAAGGAGAAAAAGTTGAAAAAGGACAAACCATTGCAACAATCGGAAGAACTGCTGCTTTTGAAATAAAAGATGATGCACATTTACATTTTGAAATCTTAAAAGAATATAAACAAGTAGATCCAACAATATATATAAAATAAAAAATAAAGACTACGTGAAATAAATAAAATATTTTACTTCATATAGTCTTTATTATTTATAAAAAGAAAAAAATTCATTAAAAAGTATTGACAAAAATCCAATCAAATACTATAATAATAAAAGTCGTGAGACAAAAACCAGTAATTGCAGATATGGCGGAACTGGTAGACGCGTGGGACTTAAAATCCCATGGGAGATAATCCCGTCCCGGTTCGATTCCGGGTATCTGCACCAACGACGTTTCTGTTCGAACTTTTTTAAAGTTTTGAATAGAAGATACAAATATCATTCTAAAAAAGGATGGT
>CANQGV010000119.1 GCA_947623475.1 uncultured Clostridia bacterium
CTGTTATTATGCCTGGTGACCCTTTACGTGCTAAATTTATAGCTGAAAATTTTTTAGATAATTATAAACTTGTTAACGATGTTAGAAATATTTATGCATATACAGGAACTTATAAAGGTAAAGAAATTTCTGTTATGGCTTCTGGAATGGGTATGCCTAGTATGGGTATTTACTCTTATGAACTTTTTAAATATTATGATGTTGAAAATATTATAAGAGTTGGATCTTGTGGCTCTTATACTCCAGGTCTTTCTCTTTTTGATATGGTCCTTTCTACTATTGTTTATAGTGAAGGAAATTATGCTTTAACTTTAAATAATGATGATTGTCATTTTGTAGAAGCTAGTTCTGAACTTAATAATATTATTTTAAATAAATCTAAAGAATTAAATATTGATGTAGTTGCAGGTAATACTGCTACTGCAGATTGCTTTGATATATATATGACTGATGTTAATAAGTTTTTAGAAAGAATTCCAAATAACTTTAATCCTCTTGCTTGTGAGATGGAGGACTTCGCATTACTATATAATGCAAAACTTTTAAATAAAAAAGCAGCATGTTTAATGAGTGTTGTTGATTCTAAATTTACAGATGCAGTTGCTTCTGTTGAAGAGCGTGAAACTGGTTTGGTAAATATGATTAAACTTGCTTTAGAGTCAACTTTAGATATGTAATATAAAAACATAAAAAAACCTTAGTTTAATATTTACTAAACTAAGGTTTTTATCTTATTTTTTTATTGATAGGATTTTATATTTTAATGTTCCAGCAGGTGCTTCTACCTCAACTACTTGGTTTTTTCTAGCTCCTAATAAAGCTTTTCCAAGTGGTGATTCATTTGATATTTTATTTTCTGCTAAATTAACTTCTGTAGATCCTACAATTATATAATCTATTTTTTCATTAAATTCTTTATCTAATACTCTAACTATATTTCCTATTTGTACAGTTTCTGTATCTATTTTTTTCTCATCTATAATTTTAGCATATCTTAATTTGTTTTCTAATTCAGTTATTTTATTTTCATTTTCTGCTTGTGCATTTTTAGCTTCATCATATTCTGAGTTTTCTGATAAATCTCCAAACCCTAATGCTACTTTTATTCTTTCTGCTATTTCTGCTCTTTTTTCTGTTTTTAAATAATTTAATTCTTCTTCTAATTTATTATAACCTTCTTGTGTTAATATTACTTCTTTTTCTTCCATTACATTCCCTCTCCTTTTTTTAAGCATGATTGCATTATATATTACGGCAGAAAGTTGATTTTGTCAAGTCTTCTACCTGCATTTTATAATATTATTTATCTTTTATTAAATCTTTACCACCTTTTAAGTAGTCTATTCCAGAAAATACTGTTGCTATTGATTGAACAATCATCATTATTGTTACTACTAAATTTAGTACAAATGGAAATCCTTGTAGTTTTCCTGTAAAGCAGTCCCAATAAGCATTTACATCTACAAAGGCTAATATAATTGCTATCATTTGAGTAGTTGTTTTTAATTTTCCCCAAATTGATGCTGCTATTACTTTACCACCATTTTCTACTGCTATTAACCTATACCCTGATACTACAAATTCTCTTGAAAGAACTATTATTGGTATCCAAGCTGGTATTTTTCTCATTTCTACAAGCATAGTAAGTGCTGCTAATACTAATATTTTGTCTGCTATAGGATCTAAAAATTTTCCAAAATTCGTTACAAGATTTCTTTTTCTAGCTATTGATCCATCTAGTTTATCTGTTATTGATGCTATTATAAATATTAAGTCCATTATAATAAATGTATATGGAACACCTAACACTTCTCCTTGTATATTTAAGAATGGGATTATAACCATAATTGGTACTAGAATTATTCTTAGTATTGTTAGTTTATTTGGTAAGTTCATTTTTTGACCTCCCCTTTTATAATTTTAAATTATTATGCTTCATAAGTTCTATTGTTGTTTTAATAATTCAATTGCTTTTTGTAGTTGAGTATCTTTATCTTTTTCTATGGTTACTTTCTTTTGTAATTCATTTGGTAATTCTACTTTTTCATCTGGCTCAATTCCAATTTCATTTATTTTGTTTCTTTTTGCTGTAAAATATTCAGCAGTTGTAATTTTTAGTCCACTGCCATCTGTTAGTTGCATTAATTGTTGAATTACTCCCTTTCCAAATGTTGTTGTTCCTATTAATTTAGCTTTTCCATAATCCTTTAGTGCTCCTGCTAATATTTCTGATGCACTTGCTGTATTTTTATTTTGTAGAATTATTATCGGTACATTTATTATAGGATCTTGAGTAGTTTTTATTTCTTTTTCTTCTTTATTTTTATTTACTTCATAAAGTACTGTTGAATCTTTGTCTAATATTGTTCCAGCTATTGATACAGCCTCATCAACAATACCTCCACCATTATTTCTTAAGTCTATTATTAAAGATTTTATTCCCTTTTTTTCTAGTTCTTCATATTTTGCTCTAAAATCTGATGCTGTATTTTCATCAAATGAAGAAAATTCTATGTAACCTATATTATTTTCTAAAACTTCTCCTTCAACTGGATTAACTTTTATATTTTCTCTTTTTATGCTAAAGTTTATGGTTTCTCCATCTCTCACTATTTCTAATTTTACTTCTGTTCCTTCTTCTCCTTTTACTTTGTCGGCTGCTTCTGATAATTGTGATCCTTTATATTCAACACCATCAATAGATTTTATATAATCTCCTGGTTGAATTCCGGCTTTTTCTGCTGGTCCATATTTTATAGGTGTTAATACTAATATTCTGTCTGTTTCTTTATCTTGTACCATATATATTCCTATTCCTATAAAGTTTCCCATTATATCTTGTGTATATTCTGCAATTTCATCTTTTGATATATATTCTGTATATGGATCTTTTAATCCAGCTATATAACCTGCTATTGCACCTTCTTGCAAATCTTCCTCATTTACTTCGCCTAAGTAGTATTTATCTATTAGTTGTCTAAATTCTTCTAGCTTTTGAGTTGTACTTTTTGTATCTTTATCTGAAATAAAACTTTTAAACATTTGTATATTTTCTTTATCTTTTGAGAATTTAGAGTACATTACTGCTGTTGTAATTATAAATGTTAATAATGCTACTATTAATATTAACATTATTGTTCTGTATATTTTGATTCCCTTGCTTTCTTCTTGTACTACTCTATAACCTGCGTTTGTGTTGTCTTTATTCATGTTTTACCTCCATTTTATACGTGCAATAGGCGAAATGTATTCGCCTATTTTTTATATTATGTATTTGTTTTTTATTTATGTATAATTACATATAATTGCTCGGATTCACTCTACATGTATTATAGTCATAATTAGGAACTCTTACTTCAAAGTGAAGATGTGGTCCTGAAGAGTTTCCTGAATTTCCACTTAACATTATTGGTTGTCCTTTAGAAACTGGATCACCTTGTGAAACATAAAATGTTCCATTTCCGTGACAATACCAAGTACGTAAACCATTTGGATGTTCTATTACAATATAATTACCATAACTATCAGTTCTATGTACAGTTGAAAGTACAACTCCTTCTGCTGCTGCATACACTGTAGTTCCTACACCTACTGCATAATCTATTGCTCCGTGATAACTACCACTTGGATAATACATTCCTGCAGATACATATCCTGTTTGAACAGGTTTTTGTAAGTATCCACTTCCTCCACCTGTGTAGTTTCCTCCTGGGTTTGAACTTCCTCCTGAACTTCCTGAATTTTTTCTCATTGCTT
>CANQGV010000120.1 GCA_947623475.1 uncultured Clostridia bacterium
GACGATTCAGGCCCATAAATTTCAATTATCCTTCCCTTTGGAAAGCCACCTACACCAGTTGCTATATCAAGTGTTAAAGAACCAGTTGATGATACGTCTATTTCGTTATGAGTCTCATCTCCTAACTTCATTATTGACCCCTTTCCAAACTGTTTTTCTATATCCGCAAGAACTTGTTCTAGTGTTTTATCGTTTTCTACTTTTTTTACCATTTGCTCATCATCTGGATTCATTTTATTTTCTTTAAAAAAACTAAATAACTCTTCTATTTTTTCTCTTTTAATATCTTTATTGCTCAACTTATTTTTTTCATATTGTTCTTTTTCCATTTTAATCACCTACATCTTTTTTATTTTCTTTGCTTTCTTTTTTAAATTTTTCATATGTTTCATCGACCAAGTCATTACCAGTATCATTTTCATAAGATTTTTTAATTTTAATATAATCTGTAATCTTTTTTATATTTAAATTATTTTCCATTTTAATTGCACACTCCTTTTTTATTAGTATTTTAAAAAAAAAGTCTCACAAAGAAATCATTATTAAGACTCCTTTGCAAGACTTTATAAATCTCACTTTATAAGTGTAAGTAACATCTCTATTTATGTTGCCCTTTATCGCTCAGACTTTTGCCCTTAGATAAACTCTTAATTTATGGTTTTTAATTATAGCACTTTTATTTTTTATTGTCAACTAATTTTAAGTTTTTTTCAAAAATTTCTTAATCTTATTTAATAATCTTTTGAATATATTTTCTTGCTCTTGCTGAATTAACATTATTTCCTGATTTTCTATTTCTGTATTTGATTTAGTTTTACTTTTAAATAAATTATCAGTACTATACTTTTCTTTAAGGCTTGTTTGATGTTTTATTTCATTTTCATTAAAAATATTTTTTAAATTTTGCTTTTCTTCTTCACTGTTACACCAATAGTTCAAATGAAATAATGCAATCATAGAAATACTTTCTTTTTTAATATTTAGGCTTGCCAAATTATCAATTGAATCATATGTAGGATTATATGTATTAGATTTTTCCTTTTCTATCATTTCATATAATTTATTCGGTAATTTGTTTATATAGTTTTGACCTAAAATCTGTAATATAGCATATACTTCTGAATAAATTTCATTTGTTGTAGAATCCATATCAATATCTCTCTTCCTGATTTTCTAAATTCTCAAAATCTTTTTCACCTATCATTTTTTCTATTCTTTCATATTCGTTTTCCAAATCTGTCTGATTTATTTTTTTATCTTTATAAATTTGTATAAGCTTTTTTTCTTTTTGCTCCTGTGTATTTTCATTTGTTTTACTTTTTTCTACCAATTTTTTAACCATTTCCTCTGGCTCTACATACATCATTCCTTCTGAATTTAGTCTTTCTGGATTTTTTATAATTTCAATAAACTCATTAAGCTTTATTGATGGATCTATTTGCCTTGCTATTGCAAACAATGCTGCCACTTGAGGAATTGCAAAGCTTGCACCACATACACTACCATTATATTTATATTCCTCTTTATCTTCTTTTTCTTCTCTTACTTGCAAACTAGTTCTTCCTGTACAAGGTATAAGTACAGTATTAGGCAAATTTTTTATTACTTTACCACCTCTACTATTTTTATCGCATGGAAGTTCACTCATTGTTTTCATTAATTCATCTTGTACTACTTCTGTGCCATCCTCACTTATTCTTCCCCATGAAAAATCTTTCCAGAATCCACTAGAATCAAAAAAAGTACATCCTTTTTCTTCTAACTCTTTTAACATTTTGCTTGTTTGTTCAGAGTTTTTTGTATCTGCTGACATAGATATTATATCTACATTTATATTATTATCTAAAATATATTTTAATATCGCTTCCTTGGCTTCTGACCAATCTGTACCTTCAGCAATTCCAAATAAATATACTTCTGCTTTTGGTGCTATTCCACATTCTTTCCCTACCGATAATGATGCTGTTGTTTTTCCGTGAAATCCATCTCCATCTTCTTCCTTGTATTCTCTATGTGAAATAAAATCATTTCCATCTTTTTTTTCAAATACTACTTGCTGAATAACTTTATCTTCAAATTCTTCTATTTTACTATCAAAGCAACTATCAATTATAGCAATTTTTGTTCCTTTTCCGTCAATTCCTTTTTTATGAAGTCGCTCCATACTATCTGAAAATTTTTTACCTTCTTCTAACAGGTTTTTTGGATGATATTTTTCAATTTGCTCTTGTGAAAATGTGGTTTTACTATCAAAAGTCAATCTTTTAAAATTTTCAGGCGATATGTTGATATCAATTTGTGATACATCCATCCCATCTATCCCCTCAAGAATGAATGATAAATCCATGTTTTTATCATTATTGATTATTTCATTACCTATTTCTGTAAATTTTTCTTCAAATTTTTCGTCACTACTTAGTATTTCTGCAATTTTTGCTTTTTCTATATCTTCTAGTGTTTGTTCTTGTGCAGATATGTCCTTTTTTTGACCTTTTAAATAGTTTTGAAATTCATCTATACTCATTTGTGTAGTACTCCTTTATTTTATACTTTTACTACTTCTTTCATCATATGATTTTCAAAAATGTAATGCTTATTGCAAAGTTTTTTTAATTTTGGTCTGTGCGTTACAATTACAAGAGTTTTATTTTTTAAATATTTCTCAATAATATTGGTGATTTTTTCTTCTGATACACTATCCAAATTTGAAGTTGGCTCATCAAAGAAATATAGTTCTTTATCAATTAATATTCCTCTTATTAAATTTAGTCTTTGTTTCTGCCCAGCTGATAATTTTATTCCTCTTTCTCCTACCATTGTATTCAATCCATCTGGTAAACCATTATACCAGTCCATTAGTCCTGCCTCATCTATTAGTTCCAATATTTTACTATCTGATATTTCCTTTCCAAGACATAGATTTTCTTTAATACTTAAATCAAACAAATCAACTTCTTGAGATACAAATACCAAGTCAAGCCTTGTATCCTTTTGTTCTTTACCATCAATTGTTAATTTTCCATATTCTAAAGGATATAGTCCTGCAAGAATATTCATTGTAGTTGTTTTTCCTTGCCCAGATTCTCCCATTATACTAATTCTATCTCCTTTATTTAGTATAAATTCCGGTATCTTTATTTTTGTAGAATTCTTTGTATAAGAAAATATTGTATCCTTTAAATTTATTCTTTTAAAATCTTTTACTATTTTTATATCTTTGACACTATTAAAATAAGCATCTAATTGTTCTTTGCCACCCTTAAACCTAACAACTGTATCAATTAGCTTAACCAAACTATTTAAATTAAAATACAACTTTCCAAGTGCTGACATATAAAATAATAAATATGGAAGTCCATCTTCTCCATTTTTTATCATAATAAAAGTGCTTATTAAAACGACTATATATAACAAATTCATTAAACCTGTAAATACACCATTCATATTTGATCTCTTTTTTTCATTATCTTTTGTCGCTTTTAAATACTCATTTGAATTTTCATTTATTTTTTTATTGCAAAATCTCCCTATATTCAATTTTCTTACTGCTATAATATTTTGAACAAAATCAACAAATGTTGCATTATATTTTGACCTTTTTCTTCTTACTTCTTTATCATATCTTTGTTTATCTTTCATCATTTTATATTTAAAATAAACTGCTAATGCTGAAATAACTATACATATAATGCCTGTCCATATTGATTGTCTGCAAACCATTGTTAAAATTAGCGCTCCA
>CANQGV010000121.1 GCA_947623475.1 uncultured Clostridia bacterium
CATCATAAAAAGTAAAATATTCCTTTCCTTCGTTCATAGCAAAATTCTTTTTTATTATATCTTTTTCTTTCCATCTCTTTGCTACATCGTTTTCCATCCCTGCAAATCCATTCTTAAGCTCTACTTTTTTGTACATTTTCATTCCTCCTTAACTTTATAACTAAATATATATAATAAAAAAGCCATTTCTTCCTATATATTAGGACGAAATGGCTTTTATTTTTCCGTGGTACCACCTAATTTAGTAAATACTCTTATAGTATTTACTCACTCAATTTATCTTTAACGCAGACTTACGTCTATCTTACTTATTTTCAGTATAGAAACAATAAAGTGATAATATATAATCTTTCCTTACCAAACTCACACCTAACATTGGCTCTCTTTAAGTAATTACATTATATACCGTGTCTTTATTTTTGTTTTAATTATAACATTTCACACACTATTATATCACATTTTTTTAATTTTGCAACACTAATATTAAAATTTTAGTTATAAAATCATTTACAAAATCTATGTTTTCCTATTGTTACAGTCATTGGTCTAGACCAAATCCATTTATTTGTTGCTGTTGAAGGATTAAAATAATAAATAGCTCCATAACTTGGATCCCATCCATTTATTGCATCTTGCGCAGCTTTCTTTGCTGTTGAATCTGGTGTTAAATTTATTTGTCCATCTGAAACTGCATCAAATGCACCACTTTGATATATTACTCCTGACAAAGAATTTGGAAAAGAACTATTTTTCACTCTATTTAAACAAACTGCTCCAACAGCAACTTGTCCTGAATATGGCTCTCCTCTAGATTCTGCATATACAAGTTTACTTAGTAAATTTAAATCAGATGTATTTCCAGTTGATGTATTTCCTCCTGAACTATTATATATTCCCATTGCTTTTAAAGTATTTGTTCCTGCTATTCCATCTACAGTTAATCCGTTTTTTCTTTGAAAATATTTTACAGCTTCTACTGTTTTATTTCCATATATACCATCTATATTCCCAGTATAATATCCCCATCTTTTTAGTTTTGTTTGTATAGTTCTTACTTCATCTCCTCTTGAGCCATATCTTGATAAAGTTTCAAGAGCAATTTCTTCTGTATTGTTATTTTCTACTTTTTCTCTTATATAAAAAGTTAGTGCTCCTGCTATTATAAATAATATTATTATAACCAAAACTAATTTTTTCCTATTATGCATAAAAAACCACCTATAAATAAAATTTCTATTTAACGATATTTTATCCATAAATGGTTTTTTTATACTTTTTTAACTATATTCACATAAAATTGTTTCTAGTCCTACTTCTACTTCTATCAAGCCAACTTTATATTTATAATCTAAATCTCGCAATTTTTGCAAAATTGTTTCTAATTCTTTTTCGCTAAAATATTGAGTTTGTTTTGCATATTTGTTTACTAAAAACATTTGATTTGCTTTTAAATTTAATACTTCAGCTATGTTTTTATTCTCTTTTTGTGCTAGTTTTGTAAAATATAGCCTTTTAAAATGATTATATAATGTTATTAATATTTTTTGTATTGGTTCTTTTGCATATAATAAATTTCTTAATATTTGAATAGAATCTGATTTATTGCCTTTTTTCCCTAAACTATCTGTTAAATCAAATATAATACTTTCCATTTTTTTAGTACATAATAAATCTATTTCTTTTTTAGTTATTTTTCCATTTTTACCTACATATTCAATTAACTTTCTTATTTCATTTATCAATTCCTGCATGTTTGTTCCACATGATTCTATAAAATACATTGTAGTACTATCTTCTATTGTAACTTCATATCCTTTACATATTGCTTTTAATCTTTTTGATATTTCTTGTGGTTTTTGAAAATCAAATTTACATACTATTCCATTTTTATCTATTGTTTTCAAAAGTGCCATTCTACTATCTACTTCTTGTTCAACAAATACCAATACTGTACTTTTATTTATTATTTCCATATTTTCTTTTATATAATTATTTATATTGTCTTTTACTTGTGCTAAACCTAAATTTTTACGTTTTCCTTCTGCTTTAAATAGATTTGTATTTCTGGCTATTATTAATTTTTTTTCATATCCAAATGCTGGTGTTTCAATATTTGATATTAATGAATCTATATTTGTTTCATCTAATTTAATATAATTTATTCCTTTAATACATTCTCCAAAAAGTTTTTTTATTTTTTTTAAAGAATTTTCTAATAAAAATGTCTCTTCTCCATATAAAAGATATATACTATCTAATTTTTCTAATTTTAAGTTCCTTTCTAGTTCTTCTATTTTTTTCATCTATTTTCCTTTCACATAATAAATTATTTATATGTTTTATTTTATAAAATATATATACCATATTATTTTTTAACTTTCAACATATATTTTTATTGACTTTAATGTTTTTTATATATATAATATCTCCTAAATTAAATTTAGGAGGAGATAAAATGTATAATATAAAAACTATGGATAAAATGAAACAAGTTGGAAATGAAATCTTTGATTCAGAAAAATATATTTTAGATGATAATATTGAAAATGCTGATGCAATTTTAATGCGTTCTACACCAATTCATGATATAAAATTTAATTCTAATCTTGTCGCTATAGGTAGGTCTGGTGTTGGTACTAATAATATACCTGTTGACAAATGTATAGAAAATGGTATTTGTGTATTTAATACACCTGCTGCTAACTCTAATGCTGTAAAAGAGTTAACTCTTTGTGGTTTAATTTTAGCTTCAAGAAAAATTATTGATTCTATTGATTGGGTTAAAAGTTTAAAAGGAAATAATGATATTGAAGCACTTGTTGAATCTGGAAAAAGTAATTTTGTCGGTCCAGAAATTTCTGGTAAAACTATTGGAATTATAGGTCTTGGTGCTATTGGAGGCAAAGTTGCAAATTCTGCTGTTTCTTTAGGTATGAATGTAATTGGCTATGACCCTTATCTTAGTGTTAATCATGCACTTGATTTAAAACCTCAAATTACTGTTTTTAGAGATAAAAATGATTTAAATAAATTATATTCTCAATCTGATTATATATCTCTTCATGCACCTTATACTTCTGAGACTAAAGATTATATAAACTCTAACTCTATAGCTAAAATGAAAGATGGAGTGAGAATTATCAACTTTGCAAGAGCAGAGCTTGTTAATCATAAAGATTTAAAAGAAGCATTAAATTCTGGAAAAGTTGAAAGATTTGTTAGTGATTTTCCAACTAATGAACTTCTAGGAGAAAAAAATACAGCTTTTATTCCACATTTAGGTGGATCTACTTCTGAGTCTGAAATAAATTGTGCAACAATGGTTTGTAGAGAACTTATAGACTATCTTGAAAATGGAAATATAACTAATTCTGTAAATCTTCCTAATACAGAACTTACAAAAACTGGAGATATATTAGTTTGTTTAATTCATAAAAATATACCTTCTCTTCTTTCTAAAATTACTACTAAAATATCAGATTGTAATGGAAATATAGAAAATCTTGTAAATAAATCTAAAGGTGACTGGGCTTATACAATGGTAGATGTTACAGGTAATATCAAAAAAGAAGTATTTGATGATATAAAAGAAATAGTTAACGTTAGAATTTTATAATAAAAAACTTTTTATAGTTTTTGTGCAAATTTTGCAGAGTGAGCATGGCAAATTGCCATTGCCATGCTATCTGTTAT
>CANQGV010000122.1 GCA_947623475.1 uncultured Clostridia bacterium
AGCATCATTAGAATTTTTAGAAGGTAAAAGATTACCAGGAATTGAATGTCTAATGAATAAATAAGAAAGAAGGAATTATTATGAGAAGAAAAGTAATAGCAGGAAATTGGAAAATGAATATGTTACCAAATGACACATTAAAATTTATAGAAGAATTAATACCACTAGTAAAAAATACAGAACATGAAGTAATATTATGTGTGCCATATACAGACTTATTTTATGCACTACTTGCAGCACAAGGAACTAATATAAAAATAGGAGCACAAAATATGCATTATGAAAAAAATGGTGCATATACAGGAGAAGTAGCTCCAGAGATGTTAAAAAGTATAAATGTAGAATATGTAATAATAGGACATTCAGAAAGAAGACAATATTATAACGAAACAGATGAAGCAGTAAATAAAAAAATAAAAGCAGCTTTTGAAGTTGGATTAAAACCTATAGTATGTGTGGGAGAAACATTAGAACAAAGAGAAGATGGAAAAGCAGTAGAAATAATAACAACTCAAACTGAAAAAGCATTAGAAGGACTTACAAATGAGCAAGTAGAAAATACAATAATTGCATATGAGCCAATATGGGCAATAGGAACAGGAAAAACAGCAACTAATGAAGATGCTAATAATGCGATAAAATCAATTCGTGAAAAAATTGTAGAAATTTATGGACAAAATACAGCTGATAGAGTTATAATACAGTATGGTGGAAGCGTGAAATCAACAAATAGTAAAGAACTATTTTCAATGTCTGACATTGATGGAGGACTAGTTGGTGGAGCAAGTCTAAAAGCAGAAGAATTCAGCAAAATAGTAAATTATGATTAAAGTAACAATATTGATTGTTATTAATGAATAGGATTATTATTAGCAAAAATGAAATGATAAAGAAGGATGGTAAATAATGAAAGATAAACTAACGATGCTAATGATATTAGATGGATTTGGAATAAATAAAAATAAAGATGGAAATGCAATTAAATTAGCCAAAACACCTAATATAGATAAACTAAAGAAAAAGTATTCGAATGGAGAGTTATTTACAAGTGGATTACATGTAGGATTACCAGAAGGACAAATGGGAAACTCAGAAGTAGGACATACAAATATTGGTGCAGGAAGAATTGTGTACCAAGAGTTGACAAAAATAACAAAATCAATAGAAGAAGGAGACTTTTTCAAAAACCCAGAATTCATGGCAGCAATAGAAAATTGTAGAAAACATAAGTCAAAACTTCATATATTAGGACTAGTATCAGATGGAGGAGTTCATAGTCATATAAGACATTTATATGCACTACTAGAAATGGCTAAAAGAAGAGACTTTGAAGATGTATATGTACATTGCTTCTTAGATGGAAGAGATACTCCACCAGCATCAGCAGAAGGATATATATCAAAATTACAAGATAAAATGAAAGAAAAAGGAATAGGAAAAATTGCAACTATATCTGGAAGATTCTATTCAATGGATAGAGATAAAAGATGGAAGCGTATAGAAAAAAGTTATAGAGCATTGGTAGAAGGAGAAGGAATTAAAGAAAGTAGTGCAATAAAAGCAATAGAAGATTCATATCAAAAAGAAGTATTTGATGAATTTGTTGAGCCAACAGTAATTTGTAATGGAGATACCCCAGTTGCAAAAATAGAAAAAAATGATTCAGTAATATTCTTTAATTTTAGACCAGATAGAGCTAGACAAATAACAAGAAGCTTAGTAGACAAAAACTTTAAAGAATTTAAAACAAAAAATCTTAATTTATATTTTGTTTGTTTTACATCATATGATGAAACAATGCCAAATGTTCACATAGCATTTAAGAAAGAACAACTAAAAAATACATTTGGAGAATATATTAGCAAAAAAGGTTATACACAATTAAGAATAGCAGAAACAGAAAAATATGCACATGTTACATTTTTCTTCAATGGAGGAGAGGAAAAACAATATAAAGGAGAAGAAAGAATATTAGTACCATCTCCAAAAGTAGAAACATATGATATGAAACCAGAGATGAGTGCATATGAAGTAACAGAAGAAGTATTAGCTGCAATAGAAAAAGATAAATTCGATTCAATCATATTAAACTTCGCAAATACTGATATGGTAGGACATACAGGAAGTTTAGAAGCAGCAATAAAGGCTGTAGAAGCAGTTGATAAATGTGTTGGAAAGATAGAGAAACTAATAGAAGAAAAAGAAGGAAACCTAATAATAATAGCTGATCATGGTAATGCAGAACAAATGATAGACTATGCTACAGGTGAGCCTCATACAGCACATACAACTAATCCTGTACCAATAATTTTGGTAACTCCAAATAAAGAACTAAAAATAAAATCAGGTGGAAAATTAGCAGACATAGCACCAACATTACTTGATTTAATGAATTTAAAAAAGCCAAAAGAAATGACAGGAGAAAGTTTATTGATTAGGGAGTAAAAGTGAATGTTAAAATACACTAAAAAAATATTAGAAATATATGAAGACATACAAAGAAAGCTTTATTACATGATCCCAGAAAAATGGGATGAGCTTTATTTGTATGCTTCTATTATAGATAAGCCAGATAGAATGTCTACAGGAGAATTATTTTTCTATTATATACCTAAAGGAATATTAAGAAAAAAACCTGTAAGTGGCTATGAAATACCTACAAAATTTAACTTACCAGAAGATGAATATTTAAAATTAGTTGATATATTATATGCAAAAATAAAAGAGTTAAGACTAGAACATAAAAAAACAGAAAAAGATGCTATATGGAGTAATATAACAATAATTATGAAAAACTCAAAATTTAAAATAGATTATGATTATGAAGATTTATTAAATTCAGACTTTGGAAGTTATGAAAGACATGTATTATGGAGACATTATGTATTAGGTATAACAATAGAACAATGTACAAAAGAAGAAAAAGAAATAATAAAAAGATATGAAACAGGAGCTAAAGTATTAGCAAGAAAAGAATCATATGAAGCTGGTATATATATTAAAAATATAAAAAATATAGTTGATTATACAACACAAACATATGATAGTGGTGCTAGCAATACAAAAGATATTGACTACATCGCTGATGAAGAAGAAAAATCAAAAAATAAAAGAAATCAAATACTAATGAATGATGAGGCATTAGAAGAGATGAATAATAATGAAAAAAATCAAAATAAATACACTATCAAATAATAGTTTGGAAGGAGCAAAAAAATGATATATTCAGAAGAGTTAAAAAATATGTGCACAGTAGCAAAAGGAGTAGACCATGGACCAGCACCAATACCAGAAGAAGGAAAATGGGTAAAAGCAAAAGAAATAAAAGATATTTCAGGACTAACACATGGAATTGGTTGGTGTGCACCTCAACAAGGAGCTTGTAAATTAACTTTAAATGTAAAAGAAGGAATAATTCAAGAAGCATTAGTTGAAACAATAGGATGTTCAGGAATGACACATTCAGCAGCAATGGCTGGAGAAATATTAACAGGAAAAACAATACTTGAAGCATTAAATACAGATTTAGTTTGTGATGCAATAAATAC
>CANQGV010000123.1 GCA_947623475.1 uncultured Clostridia bacterium
TTTCTCTTACGTTGACTCCAAAACCCAAAATAGACATAGCCTTATCAAAAGGACAAACTAATGTGAATTTAAGTAATTTTGAAAGTGATATAAAAACTCGATTAAGAAATCTAGGAGTTGATACAAATGATGTAGAAGTTAATGCAATTGAAACAGAAATATTTTCTACAAGTACATCTTCAGCATCACAAATAATGGGAACATGGGAGAAGTATCCCAAAATTTCAGATAGTAAATTTGAGTCGAATTGGACTCTTGATGGTGATACTATGTATACTCCGGCAAATGTTCATTGGACTGGTTATTGGAATAAATCTGCTGTTAATGATTCTGATTATACAATTGAAGTTAGTATACAAAATCCAGATGGTGATCCATGTGGATATACATTTCGTATGCAAGAACCAGGAACAAATGAATATAAATTTTATGCTGTCGAATTAGATAATAACCATAAAACTTTAACTTTAGCTAGAATAGATTCATGGATTCCAAGTACAAGTGATCCAACACATGGAGGACCTTTATATCATACTCAAATTTCTTCTCATGATAGTACATATGGTACATATGTAACACAAGAAAACGGACATGGATTAAATCATTGTGAAGGTGATAGATTAACATATGTAAGTTATCCATTTTCAAACGGTACTTGGTATAATTTAAAAATAGAAGCAAAAGGTAATAATTTTAAGATTTATATAAACAATTCAAAGCAAATTGATTATACAGATAATGACAGTAAGGCTATACTTTCAGGAGGATATGGACCATATACAGCTAGTGACCCACAAGGAAGATTTAAAGGATCAGTAATAAAAACTGAAAGTGTAAAAAGTTTGACAGAGATAATGAGGCTACCAGAGTGGAGAGAAGATTCCCTTAGATTTCTAGTTCATGTAGAAGATAAAAGAGATTCAGATTTAGACAGTAATGGAGTATTTGGAGAAGTAATAACAAAATTATCAAATGAAGATGTTCACTTTTTAGGATGGGGAACGTCAAGTAACCAAGCACAGTTTCAAAACCTTATATCTTTAAATAGTGATAGAGGAAAGTATATACAAAACAGTAACTATTCTACAGCATCTCAGGAAACAGCTCAATATATAAAAGATCTGCTCGACAGTTTAAAATCGTCCCAATATGTAATTTTAAATGAGCCAATGTCGATATCGGCTAATCCAGAAAGTGCTTTAAAAGGAACTACAGATAATGAATGGACTCATGGGAAATGGAAAATAGTACACGATTACACTTATTTTGAAAATGACTTAGGACAATTTTCAAATTCTAACAGATATATAAGTGATTTTATTACAGTATTTGATAAAGTAGGTAAGTTTAGTGCTACATATGCAAATGCGCCAATTACACCAAATGATATATATGTGCATAGAAGACCAACAGCTTTATTTAGTATAAATAGATTGAATGCAACTACAATACAGCTAACAAGTAATTCTTTTGACTTAGATAAGCAATCGACTAATAATGGAATATTAAATGAACAATGGAGATATAGAGAAATATCTTCAAACTCATGGCAAACAGGTAAATTAAGCTCTATAAGTTCATCTAAAGAATATATAATAGAATTAAAAGTTCAAGATTATCAAAATACATGGAGTAAAACTGTAAGTAAATATATTACTTATAATAAAAATGTACCTCCAATAGCATTATTTAGTGTTGTAGAAAATCCTATAAGTAAATATGAAACATTTAAAGTTTCTGATGAGTCATACGATCCTGCAGGAAGTAATATAAAAACTTGGAAGTGGGAATTGTATAAAGGAAATAGTATGGTAGAGACAAAAACAAATTCAACAGGAGAAACTCCATTCGCTAATTTTAATTCATCAAAATATGGAGAAGGAAAATATACTTTATATCTTACAGTTACAAACTCTGAAAATAAAGTATCAGAAAAATTTGGTAGAAGTTTTACAGTAACAGATGATGTTATAGCACCAGAATTTGTTGCTGAGCCTGTTAACAGCGAGTGGAAAAAGAGCCAAGAAGTTGATTTTAAATTTACAGACAGAGGAGGAAGTGGATTTAATTCATGGCAATATGTTCTTAATAATACTGAAGACGAGCCTTCTTCGTGGCCTACTGGAAAAACAATAACTAATAAAGATTCACAAGGAAACTTCATAGATAGTCTTAATATTACAGAAGAAGGAGAAAAGTATTTGCATGTAAAAGCTAGTGATAAATCAGGGAATATAAGTGTTGAAAGACTTTTGGGACCTTACAAAATCGACCACACCAATCCAGTAGTTGAAGTTACAGCAGACCTTAAGACAATTACAACACAGCCTATAAATATTAATATACATTCAACAGATGCACTTTCAGGCATAAAAAAAGTTACTGTTAATGGACAAACTTTAGATGGATTAGAAAACACAATAGCTCAAGTTAGCAAAAATGGAACATACAACCTACAAGTAGAAGATGTTGCAGGTAATATTTACACGCAAAGTATTGAGGTAACAAATATTTATCGAAACTGTACAGCAGGTTTAGATCACCCTATATACAGTTCAACGATGGATAGCTGTCCAATATGTGATTTAATAGAAGGTTTACAAGTTACTAAAGATAGCACAATATATAATGCTCAAGAACAAAAAGTTACATATAGCAATCCACATAATGCAGAAATTGTAGAATACTATAATGGAAGCACAACAAAGCCAGTTGAAGTCGGAACATATAACTATGAATTAAAAGTAAAATATAATGGTGAAGAATATAACACCGGAAAAACAGGACAATTTACTATAAACCAAAAAACTATAACTATAACAGACATAGTAGCAAAAAATAGAGAGTATAATGGAACAACAATAGTAGAATTAGAAGGTGGAACATTAGTTGGAGTAGAAGCATCAGATATAAATGATGTACAATTTGTTTTATCTCCAACAGGAACAATACCAAATAAAAATGTAGGGCATTACAATGTAACAATACCAGAAATAACATTAAAAGGAGCAAAAGCCAAAAACTATAAACTAACTCAGCCATCTGAAACAGACGTTACAGTAGATATAACTAAAAAACAAGCTATACCAGGAGAAGAAGGTGGAATAGTAAAAGTTAAAGATATAAAGGCAATAGATAGACAATATAATGCAACAGATGTAGTAGATTTGGTAAGAGGAACATTAGTAGGAATAGAAGAAGTAGACAAAGACAAAGTTGATTATGTATTATCTCCAACAGGAACAATACCAAATAAAAATGTAGGAGAGTACAATGTAACAATACCAGAAATAACCTTAATAGGAGAGGAAGCTGGAAACTATGACTTAACTCAACCAGCACCAGACGAAGTTTCAGTTACAATTAGCCAAAAAGACATAACAATTGAAGATATAGTAGCAAAAAATAGAGAATATAATGGAACAAATATAGTAGAACTAGAAGGAGGAAGACTAGTTGGAGTTGAAGATTCTGATATTGAAAAAGTACAGTTTATATTACC
>CANQGV010000124.1 GCA_947623475.1 uncultured Clostridia bacterium
TAGAGGAAACAAATTACTATACTGGATTATATGAAAAAACAAAATCAAATTTTGAAAAATATATACAACAATCAGGTTTAGAAGAAGATGTGTTAGATGGAATATTAACAGAAGAAAAACTTAGAAGTGATGCAAATATTATGATAAGTAATATTTATGATGGAACAGGAAAACAAATAGATGTAGAAGAAATAAAAGCAAATTTAAATAATAAAATAGCACAATCAGTAGAAAATCCTAATCTACTAGAAGAACAAAGAGAATCAATAGATACATTTGTAAATTTAATATGTAATGAATATACAAATACATTAGTACATACAGAATATGAACAAGATATAAACAATGTAGTTATGAAAATGTTAAAATATTCACAATTAGCAAAACAAGCTTCACTAATAGCGATACTAGTAATTGTAATTATAATTCTTGCAATTTCATATAAAAGAGTATTTAAAGCACTTGCAAGTATAGGAGTTGCACTAATCTCATCTGGATTACTTCAATTAGCAGTAATATTATTTGTTAACAAAAAAATTAATGTAAATACTATAACAATATTTAATGATGTATTTTCAACATCGTTACGTGCTATACTAAATGATATCGTAAGTAAAATAACAATTTATGGAGGAGTTTTATTAGTAGCAGGAATACTAATTGTTATAATAGGAAATTTAATAGATAGTATTAAATATAAAGAAGAAGATTAAAACCATTGACAAAATAACTAAAAAATAGTAAATTAATATCAGTACATAAGAAGATAAATGAAGGAGAGAATGATGGAAGAATTAGATTTAAAAGGATTATTTAATGTTTTCTGGAAAGGAAAAGTAAAAATTATTCTAATAGTTTTAATAATGATTGTATTAGGAGTAATATATACAACAAGTTTTGTTACAGAAAAATATACAGCATCAACTACTTTAGTACTTGCAACTTCAGGAAACAAATCTCAAGCAGAAGGAGATGCACAAGCAGAAGAATCTATAACTGCAACAGAAATAAGTGTAAACTCTAAATTGGTTTCAACATATAGTGAGCTAGTAAAAAGTAAAAAAATATTAAGAGAAGTTATTAAAAATTTAGGAATTGATGTTAAAGAAGAAGAATTAAGAGCAAATGTTAATGTAAGTTCAGTAAAAAATACAGAGCTTATAAAAATTTCAGTAACAAATTTAAGTGCAACATATGCACAAAAAATAGCAAATGAAATAGCAAATGTTTTTATACAAAAAGTGGATGAAATATATAATATAGACAATGTACACATAGTAGATGAAGCTGAAATACCAAGTGGACCATCAAATATACATCATGCAAAAGATGTTGCAATATTTGCTGGTATAGGGTTGATTGTTGCAGTATTCTATGTACTTATAGCAAATATATTAGATACAACAATAAAATCAACAGATGAAATTGAGCAAGTATTTAAAGTACCAGTACTAGCTTCAATACCAATATATAATCCAGAAAACGAAAGAAAAGGAAAGGGGAGATAGGTAAATGAAAAAAGAATTAATAGCATATAGAGATCCAAAATCTCCTATTTCAGAAGTTTTTAGAACATTAAGAACTAATATCCAATTTATGAGTACAGATAAAAAAATAAAAACACTACTAATAACTTCTACTACACCAGGAGAAGGAAAAAGCTGGGTTTCTTCAAATTTAGCTGTAACCTTTGCACAAGCTGGAAAAAGGGTTATTCTAGTAGATGCAGACATGAGAAAAGGAAGACAATATACTATTTTTGGGTTATTACCAAAACCAGGTCTTTCTAACTATTTATCAGGAATAGATGAATATGATAATGAAGATGAAGCAGGAAATGTAGCTAAATATATTCAAAAAACAAAAATAAATAATTTATGTTTAATGGCAGCAGGAAATGTACCACCAAACCCATCAGAGTTATTGGTTTCAGCTAAAATGATAAGATTATTAGATGAATTAAATGATTTAGCAGATATAGTAATTGTAGATGGAACACCTTGTGAATTAGTAACAGACTCTGTTATACTTTCAAGACTTGTAGATTCTACAATTATAGTAACAGCACATGGTCAAACAAAAAAAGATGGACTACAAAGAGTTATTACAAATATAAATAATGTTGGTGGAAAAGTAGCAGGAGTTGTAACAAATAAAGTACCTGTTTCTGGAAGAAAATATCAACAAGCTTATTACTACGGCTCAACAGCTAAGGGTAAAGGCTCAAAGAAAAAGTCTAGTAGAAACTTTGGAAATATGCAAACAGATACTAGTAGATCTTCATCTACAGATATATTTAATGGTGATATGGAAGATAGCATAGAACAAAATTATCAAGATGAGCCATTATTTGATGAACCTACTTATACAGAGCCTACAAAGAAGAAAAAAACTACAAAAAGTAAGAAAATGGAAGAAGCATCAAATGAAAGAACAGATGATATTTTAAGACAAATAAATGATTATTTGGCTAAAGAAAAGAAAAAATAAATGTGAAAAACGAAGGAATATTATAGGAGACAAAATTTATGATTGATTTTCACTCACATATTTTGCCCAATGTTGATGACGGAGCAAGGAGTATAGAAGAAACAAATAATTTAATAGAAGAAGCAGAGAAAGTAGGGTTTGAAGTAATAATCTCTACTTCTCATTATATTGAGGAATATTATGAGTCAGATGTAAAACATAGAAAAGATATAATACAAACATTAAATGCAGAATTAGAAAATCAAAATCGTAATATAAGTATACATTTAGGTAATGAAGTTTATTTAACTAATCATATAAAACAATTATTAAAAGAAAAAAAGATAACACCAATAGAAGGAACAGACTATATTTTATTTGAAATGCCATTAAATTCAAAACCAATGAATATGTATGATGTTGTATATGATATGTTACAACTAAAGTTAAAACCAATATTAGCACATCCTGAAAGATATAGTTATATACAAAAAGATCCTAATATAATAAAAGACTTAATTGAAACAGGAGTGTTAATGCAAGCAAACTTTGGAAGTGTAATAGGACAATATAGAAGTAAAGCTCAAGTAATTGTTAAAAAATTATTAGCAAATAATATGATTCATTTTTTAGGCTCAGACGTACATAGAGTAGGAACTATATATCCTCAAATTCCTAAAGTATTAAAAGAAGTTAGGAAAATAGTAGGAGAAGAAAAAGTAGAAGAATTAACAAATACAAATCCAAGACTTGTTTTAGAAAATAAAGAAGTAGAAATTGATGACCCTGTAGAAATAAAATTAAGTTTTACAGAAAAATTAAAAATGAATAAAAAAAGTAGATAAGACTTAAAATAAAAAATAAACAAAAAACAGTATAATTTTAAAATTATGCTGTTTTTTTCGTATTTTTGGACATAATAAAAATAATCTAAAAAATAAAAAGGAGAAGATAAAATTGAAAGAAGAAAAATTAAATAATAATG
>CANQGV010000125.1 GCA_947623475.1 uncultured Clostridia bacterium
TTTTATGATTTTACTTTTTAATAGCTTGTCCAAAATCTTGATTTATTATAATTTAATTTCCAGTATTTTCCAAGAGTAAAAAAATAGAAGTTTTGTCGAAATTTGATAAGTTTTCGACAAAACTTCCTTTTTATTATGATCTTTTTAGTTCACTATTTTTTATTGTTTATTTTAGATATGTTTTCTTCTACTTTTTCTAGCATTTCTTTATATTTTTCAAGTTTTTCTTTTTCTTCATTTACTTTTGCTTCTGGTGCTTTATTTACAAATCCAGGATTAGCTAACATTTTTTCTGCCCTTAATACTTCTGCTTCTAGCTTTTTCTTCTTTTCTTGTAATCTTTTCATCTCTTCTTCTTTGTCCACTAAACCTTCTAGTGGTATATATAATTCTATTCCATCTGCAATAATTGAAATTGCATCTTCTGGAATGTTTCTTTTGTCTTCTTGAATAATTATTTCTGTTGCAAATCCTAGTTTTAAAAGTAGTCCTTCTGCTTCTTTTAGTTCTTCTTTATATTTATCTGTAACTAAAATCAATTTAGTTTTTTTGCTTGGATGAATATTCATGTTGTTTCTTACATTTCTTATTCCTACAATAAGTTCTTTTATTTTTTCTATTGTTTCTTCTTCTTTATTAAATTCTTTGTCAATTCCTTCTGGCCATTCAGCTATTATCAAATCTTTGTCATCATATTTTACTAAGTTTCTATATATTTTTGTAGTTACAAAAGGCATAAAAGGATGTAATAATTTTAATATATTTCTAATTACATAATCTAATACATATGCTACTTGTATTTTATCTTCTTCTTTTCCATTATATAAACGAACTTTTGAAAATTCTATATACCAATCACAAAATTCATTCCATGCAAAATTATATATTTTATCTAATGCTACTCCTAAGTCGTATTCTTCTAAATTTCTTGTTACTCCTGAAATCAAATCTTTTAATTTATTTATTATCCATTTGTCTTCCAATTTTAATTTCGGATTTTTAGCAAATTCTTTTATTTTTTCATCTGATACTGAATACATTTTTATAAATTTAGCAGCATTCCATAATTTATTAGAAAAGTTTCTTGCTTGTTCTAATTTTTCTGGCATAAATTTTATATCATTTCCCATTGTTGTTCCTGATATGACTGAAAATCTTAGACTATCTGCACCATATTTTTCTATTATTTCATTTGGATCAATTCCGTTTCCTAATGTTTTTGACATTTTTCTTCCTTGACTATCTCTTACCATTCCATGTATCAATACATCTTTAAAAGGTGGTTGATCTGTAAATTCTAAACCTTGTGTCATCATTCTTGATACCCAAAATGTTATAATATCAAAACCTGTTACTAATACATTTGTTGGATAAAATGTCTTATAGTCTTCTGTGTTTTTATCAGGCCAACCTAATGTTGAAAATGGCC
This sequence comes from uncultured Clostridia bacterium, assembly GCA_947623475.1. GTDB lineage: Bacteria > Bacillota > Clostridia > TANB77 > CAG-508 > CAG-269. Next base: position 1,430 of record CANQGV010000125.1, read on the forward strand.
ATAAGGCAGAACTAAACCATGTATCTAATGTATCTTCATCTTGACGTAATTTTGTATTTCCACATTTTTTACATTTTTCTGGTTTTGTTTTACCAACATTGATATGTCCACATTCATCACAATAATATGCTGGTATTTGATGTCCCCACCATAATTGTCTTGATATACACCAGTCTTGTATATTGTCTAACCAATTAAAATATTGTTTTTCATATTTTTTAGGTACGAATCTTACTTCATCATTTCTTACTGAATCTGCTGCTCTTTTTGCCATTTCTTTCATTGAAACAAACCATTGAGTTGAAACTTTAGGCTCTATTGTATTTTTACATCTTTCACACTTTGCTACATTATGAACATGTTCTTCTTCTTTTAATAACAATCCTATCTCTTTCAATTTTTCTACAATATGTTTTCTTGCTTCTAATAAGTCCATTCCTTTATATTCTGGAACTAAGTCTCCCATTTTATTGTTTTCATCAAATACTTCTATTATTTCTAAATTATGTCTTAATCCTGCTTGATAGTCGTTCATATCATGTGCAGGAGTTATTTTAACACATCCTGTTCCAAATTCTTTATCAACAAATTCATCAGCTATAATTGGAATTTCTTTATTCATTATAGGTAATATACATTTTTTTCCTACTAAATCTTTATATCTTTCATCTTCTGGATGAACTGCTACTGCTGTATCTCCTAACATTGTTTCTGGTCTAGTTGTTGCTACTATTATATATTTATTATCTTCTCCTTTTATTGGATATTTAATATGCCATAAATATCCTGGCTCTTCTTTATATTCTACTTCTGCATCTGATATTGTTGTTTTACAGTTTGGACAAAAGTTTATCATTCTTGTTCCTTTATATATCCAACCTTTTTCATATAACTTTACAAATTGTTCCAAAACAGCATTTGATAATCCTTCATCTAAAGTAAATCTTCTTCTGTTCCAATCACAAGAACATCCTAATTTTCTTTGTTGTTTTTGTATTGTTCCTCCATATAAATGTGTCCAATCCCATGTTTCTTTTAAGAAATTTTCTCTACCTATTTCTTGTTTTGTTTTTCCTTCGTTTCTTAATTTTTCAACTACTTTCATTTCTGTAGATATTGCAGCATGATCACTTCCTGGTAACCATAAAGTATTATATCCTTGCATTCTTTTAAAACGTATTAATATATCTTGTATTGTACTATCTAATGCATGTCCCATATGTAATTTTCCTGTTACATTTGGTGGTGGCATCATTATACAATATGCTTCTTTTGACTTATCCATACTTGGTGCAAAAACATTTGCCTCTTCCCATTCTTTATATATTTCTTCTTCAAAATCTTTAGGATTATATTTATCATTCATTTTATCACTCATTATTATCTTCCTTTCTTTTTATCTATTTAAAACTAACCTTGAAACAACTTTTAAATGTTTCATTTGGCTGTATTTTTATTATGTCTTTTTTATCTTCAAACTTTCCATTACTATCAACTTTATCTGCTGTATTAAACCATTGCTCTATGCAGACGAATGGTGCTCCTTTTTTTGACCAAATTCCTAAGTATGGAAATCCTGTAAAATCAAATTCTAAAATTTCTTTTTCTTCATTTTTTAAAGTTACTTTGTTTGAATTTATATTTGATAATATTAGGGCATCATTATTGAATATATTTTCATGTAATTTTATTATTTTATTGTCTTCTATTAAATTTGTAGCTGTTTCATTTGAAACTAAACCATTAGTTAATTGTGAAAAATGTATATTTGTTTCTTCATTGTTAAATTCTAATATATGTTTTCCATCTGAATAATTGCATATAAAAGCTGGATGTCCTCCTAGTCCAAACTCTATTTGTTTATCATCTATATTTTTAACTTCATATTTAATGGCTAGTGTATTTTCATTTTCTATTTCATAACAAACTTCTAATTCAAATTTATATGGATATTTTTCTAATGTTT
>CANQGV010000126.1 GCA_947623475.1 uncultured Clostridia bacterium
TTTTTGCATATTCATGAATTCCTACTAATTGTTGGACCATTCCCACGTCACTTAAGCCCGATATTGCTATCGGACTTTTTTCCTTTTCTACATGATTGATAATTTCAATGAATTTCTGAGACTTCCCAAGCTCCCCTATTATAGTATTCATTTTTACATCATCACTTTCTTAAATTTTGAGTTTATATAATCTTCAAGTTTTTTCATAAATTCTTCTGGTTTAATATTTTTCTTTGCAACCAAATCTAGACCTTTTTCCCAACTTGCTGTAAGTTTTGGATTTAACATGTCTGGCATTGAACTTCTTACTATATCGTATATCAATTCTCCTTTATTTGTTGGTGTTACAATTTGTGTTTTTTTATTTATTTGTATATATTTTATTCTTTCAAGCTTTTCTATTATTCCACCACGAGTTGCACTTGTTCCTATTCCTGCACCTTTTATTTGTTCTCTTAGCTCTTCATCTTCTATAAGTTTACCTGCATTTTCCATTGCTAGTATAAGATTTCCTGAATTATACCTTGATGGTGGAGATGTTTCTGCTTCTTTTAATTCATAGTTTATAATTTCTACTTCCTGTCCTTTTTTTAACTGATTTAATATTTCTAAATTGTTATTTTCTGTTTGTTCTTCATTCTGTTCTGCATTTTTTTGTGTTTTTTGTTTATTTATTGGTTTTAAAATTTCTAAATAACCTTGTTTTGCACAAACTTTACAACTTGTGTGGAAAGTTTCATTTTCTACATTTATAGTTATTTGTATTTTATTATATTCTGCAGGTGGGAAAAATATTGCTAAAAATCTTCTAACTATTACATCATAGATTTGTTTTTGTAATTCTGGTAATTTTTCAAAATTTTCATAACCTTGACCTGTTGGAATTATTGCATAGTGGTCTGTGATTTTTTTATCATTTACATATTTTGTTTTTTCTAAGTTTGTTGGATATTTTTCTTGTTTCATTTTGTTTATCATTTTTTCTATTTCTGTGTTTTTATATCCTCTTGCAATTCCATTTAAATTTTTAGTTATAACTTTAGCTACAGCTGTTGACAATACTCTCGCATCAGTTCTAGGGTATGTAACTAACTTCTTTTCATATAAATTTTGTATTATGTCTAAAGTTTCTTCTGGCTTTATTTTGAATCTTTTTGTACATTCATTTTGTATTTCGGCTAAATTAAATAATAATGGTGGATTTTGTTTTTGTTTTGATTTTTTTAATTCTTTTATTTTTGCAGATTTTTGTGATATTTTCTTTATAAAATCTTTTGCATCTTCTTCTTTTATAAATCCTGTTTCATTATATAATTTAGGTGATTCAAAGTATTCTGACTTTTCATTTGTTTTCCATTCTGCTTTAAATGAATTTTTATTTTCTCCAAATTCTCCTATTACTTTATAATATTTAGTTTTATTAAAATTTTTTATTTCTCGTTCTCTTGATACTATCATTCCAAGTACGCAAGTCATTACTCTACCTACAGCAATAGAAGCTCTTTCTTCTTTTATTTTGTTTGCTAAACTTTTTCCATATATTAAAGTTAATAATCTAGAAAAGTTAATTCCTATTAAATAATCTTCTTTTGCTCTTAAATATGCACTATCTGATAAACTATCATATTCTGATAAATCTTTTGCCTCTTTTATTCCTCTTAAAATTTCTTCTTCTGTTTGTGAATCAATCCATACTCTTTTTTTATTTTTTACTGATACTCCTATCTGCTGATCTACTAGACGATATATGTACTCCCCTTCACGTCCTGAGTCTGTACTTACATATATTGTGTCTATATCTTCTCTTGTTAATAAACTTTTTATTGTATTAAACTGATTTTGTACAGCTGGTATTACTTCATATTTCCAGTCTTTTGGAATAAATGGCAATGTTTCTAGTTTCCAAAATTTAAGGCTTTCATTATATTTTTCTGGATAGCTCATAGTTACTAAATGTCCTACACACCATGTAATAATCCAATTTTCGGATTCTAAATACCCATTTTTTCTATTTGTATTTATTTTTAATGCTTTTGCAAATTCCATTGCTACTGATGGCTTTTCTGTTATTAATATGTTTTTCATTTATATTTCCTTTATTGATTTATTTCTATAAATTCATTTACTATTTTTCTAATATTTTCAACTTTTTTACTTGTCTCTTCATTAGTGAAATTAAATTGATTTATTATTTTATTTATATAATCTTTTTCTTTTAATATGTGAAAACTTTCTGCAAAATTCAAGTCATAGACAAAACTTAACATTGATACCATTTTATCTAATTGGTTTTTTCCAAATCCTTTTCTTCTTTTTATTATATTACCATTGATAATATCTTCTTCAACATATGGTGTTATTTTTGAATTTTCAACCATCTTTTTTGCATCTTTCCAAAACATTTCAGCTGCTTGGAAAAGTATGTCTATTTTGTCTGCATCCCTAATTATTTTTGTAAATAATTCTTCTTCCATTGTTAAGTTAGGATCTGCCTCAAATTTATTATGGTTTTTAATTGCTTTTAAAATTATATTATCATAATCACTTGTTTCAATATATTTTCTAATATAATTATTTTTTTGCAATATTTGCATACTCATATCTCCGTGATCTACCGAATCAGCATCACTAAAAGTTCCATATTGAGTATATTGCTCAAATCTTGCAATATCATGTAATAGCCCTATTAAAGTAGCTAATTCTACTCCTTCTTCTGTTAGATTTTGTGATTGTGCTATTTGATTACTTATTTCCATTACTCTTAGTGAATGACTTACTTTACGTTTTATTTTTATTTTTTCCATATCATATTTTGATACATATTCTTCAAATTCTTTTTTTGCTTTTTCTAAATCTATCATTTTACACCTTATGGATTTTATTTAGGTTTTAAATAAGGTATACCTATAACCTTTTATGCTTAAAGTCTGATTTTATAATTATATCATCTGTTAGTAATATTTTCAAGAATTGTTGTCTATTTCTTTGTAATTATATTCTTCTAAAACATAGTTGTCAAGCCTGTTTTATTGATTTTAGCCGTATTTTGTGATATAATATAAATAGGGAAAATATTTTATTTTTCTTTTGTACATGTTCTTTTTTTACAATTTTCAACCAGGATTTACAAAATTGGAGGACACAATGAATATATTTTCTTTAGTTACACTTGGTAACGTTATCGACTTATTGGTTATTATTGTTATAGCTTTCAGCGTATACAAAACTTCGAAACAGTTATTCGTAGGGACTATAATCGCTTCCGTGTTAGCTTTACTTTGTTTTGTCAGTGGAGCACCTATAACATCTTACATATTTTCAAAGTATGGTATTATGTTACTCATAGTAGTACTAAGTCC
>CANQGV010000127.1 GCA_947623475.1 uncultured Clostridia bacterium
ATTTCTTCTTTAATTTTTGAAATAAATTTACATATCTTTTTAATTTCTTCATGTGCAGTTTTTATAGCTTCTAACATAATTTTGTTTGATACTTCATTTGCACCTGCTTCAATCATTGTTATTTTTTCTTCAGTTGCTGCAACTGTTAAATTTAAGTCTGATACTTCTCTTTGTTCTTCGTTTGGATTGATTACAATTTCATTATTTACTAATCCTACATTAACTGCTGCAGTTGGTCCTCCGAATGGAATATCTGAAATTGATAAAGCTGCTGAAGCTCCTATCATAGCTGCAACTTCTGGTGAATTATCTTGATCAATTGCTCTTGATGTTAATACTGCTTTATCTGTTGGCTTCCCTTCTCTTTTCATAAAACTTCCTGGTATTTTTCCTACTGAATATAATTTTTCTTCAAAATCTACTGATAGTGGAAAAAAGTCAATTCCTTCTCTTGGCTCTTTTGAAGCTGTTACATTAACTATAACAACTGTATCTCCATATCTTACTAATACACTTCCATTAGCTAGTCCAGCTAATTTTCCTGTTTCTAATGTAAGTTTTTTTCCTGCTAATTCTGTTTCATATACCTTTAACATATTTTTTCTTCCTTTCTTTTATCATATATTGTTTACACCTATTTTTAGATTTAATATGTTAGATTGGTAACCTCTACAATACTTTGTATAATATACAAAACATTATACAAGCTACTTACCTAACATTTTAAATCTTAATAAACTTACAAAAAAGCCCATACCAAATAAGCATAGGCTTTTCTATTTGTTATTTTCTTAATCCTAATTTTTCAACAATTTCTCTATATCTATTGATATCTTTCTTTGTTAAATAATTTAATAAATTTCTTCTTTTTCCAACCATTTTTAAAAGTCCTCTTCTAGAATGATTATCTTTTTTGTGAACTTTTAAATGTTCTGTTAATTCATTAATTCTTTCTGTTAAAAGAGCGATTTGTACTTCTGGTGACCCAGTATCATTTTCCTCTCTTTTGTATGTATCAATGATTTCTTGTTTTCTTTCCTTTGTCATTTGCTATACACCTCCTATAATTATTATTTTAATCCTTTAACCGAGCTTACGACTAGGTGCTAATCTTTAAGCTAAGTAAAAGGTATTTAGACATAAAGTATTATACTATATTTATTTGTAAATTTCAAGGGTTTTAATTAAATTGCTTCAATTAGTTTATCTAATAATTCTGGATACAATATACCTACTGCTTCAAATAGTTTTGGATACATACTTATTTTAGTAAATCCTGGCATTGTATTTATTTCATTTATGTATACCTTGTTTGTTTTTTCTTCTACGAAAAAGTCAACTCTTGATAATCCTTTTCCATCAATGGTTTTAAATGCTCTTATAGCAAGTTTTCTTATTTCTTCTATTATATCTTCTGATATTTGAGCAGGAATAACTGTTTTAGATTCAGGCATATTATATTTCGCATCATAACTATAAAAAGTTTCTGCAGATTGTATTTCTCCAACTGTTGAAGCTACAATTTTTTCTTTTCCTAATACTGCACACTCAACTTCTTTTCCTATTATTCCTTGTTCTACCAATATTTTATCATCATATTTTGATGCATATTGTATAGATAATTGTAATTCTTCTTTGTTTGTAGCTCTTCTAACTCCTACTGATGATCCTGAGTTTGATGGTTTTACAAACATAGGGAATTTTAATTTAGATATTATTTTTTCCAAATCTAATTTTTCTTCTTCAAAATCATCATTAACAATAAAAAATTCTTCTCCTTTTGCTTTTATATAAACATAAGGTGTTTGGTTTAATCCAGCTTTTTCAAATAATATTTTTGTATAAACTTTGTCCATTCCTGCACTTGAAGCAAATACTCCACATCCAACATATGGAATATTGAACATTTCAAACATTCCCTGTATTGTTCCATCTTCTCCACCTTTTCCATGTAATACAGGAAATACACAATCATAACTTTTTAATTCCTTTATTATATTATCTAATTCTTCTTTTTTATCATCTTTGATTTTGTACCATTTTCCATCTTTGTCTATATAAATTTTATGTATTTCATATTTTTCTTTATTTAAATTATCTATAACAGATTTTGCAGACATTTGAGATACTTCATTTTCTGTTGAGATACCTCCATATATAACACATATTTTTTTCATTTTAACCACTCTCCTTAAATATTTTCTACATGTTCTTTAAAAAATACTTTAGCAACCAACTTAAACTCTTTTAATGCTTCATCTCTAACTTTAAATGAATATAATTTTTTTGGTGGTGCCATTATAGTATATTTTATTGCTTTTAAAGCTCCTTTACTTATGTGTATTGCAGATTTATCTTGTTTTCCACAACTTTCACATTTTAATCCGTTGTTTTTTATACTAAAATATGTTAATTTTTCTTCATCTTTTTCTTTGCAATTAACACATCCGTTTATCATTGGTGTAAATCCTAGCAAAGATGCTAATCTTAGCTTAAAAATGCTTAATACTAATTCTAGATCTGTATCTGTTTCAGATATAGTATATAAAGTATTTAAATATAATTGTAAAATTCTATAACAATTTTGATTTTCTGTTGTTACATTTTGCACTATTTTATTTATTTGCATTGCACATTCTAATTTGTCTAAATCACATCTTAAATTATAAAATACTTCTATTGTTTCACATGAATTTATATGATATGTATTTGTCCCTTTATACATTAAGTATTCTCCAAAGCAAAATAATTGTGTCCCTGCTAAAAGTGCACTTTTAGGTCTTCGTGCACCTTTAGCAACACAAGAAATTTTTCCGTATTCCTGGTGTCAACATTGTAAGCATTTTGTCAAAATCTCCCATATTATTTTCTGCTAAAATTACTCCTTTTATTTTTACATTTGGCATTTTATAGCTCCGTTCTATCTTCTATTTTATTTTTTTCTTGTTTGCTTTCTTCTTGTTTAATATTCTTTTCAATATTTTCTATTTGCTTATATTCAAGAAAAGAATTGATATCTCCTGTATTTTTAAATGTATCCCATGCTATTTTCTTTATCATAAAATTCACTCTCCTCATATAAGTTATACTAGTATCTTTTGTATTTTTTTCATTATTATACTATTATTTTTAAATAGGTTTAAATTTATTTACAATACCGTCATTTTCTTGCCAATCTTCTTTTACTTTTACCCATGTCTTCAAATTGATTTTTAATCCAAAATTCTTTTCCATTTCTATTCTTGCAGCTCTTCCTATTCTTTTTAGCATTTCTCCATTTTTACCTATAATTATTCCTTTGTGTGATTTTCTTAAGCAATATATTGTTGCTTCAACATCATAGATTTCTT
>CANQGV010000128.1 GCA_947623475.1 uncultured Clostridia bacterium
ATTGCTTCTCCTGTTGATTTCATTTCTGGAGATAAATATGCATCTAATCCATTTAGTTTTGAAAATGAGAATGCTGGCGCTTTTACAAACCATTTTTCTCTTTCTTTAGGATATACTGCATTTATTCCTTGTTGTTTTAAACTTTTTCCCAACATAACTAGTGTTCCTATATCTGCTAAAGAATATCCTGTTGATTTTGATATAAAAGGAACTGTCCTTGATGAACGAGGATTTACTTCTATTACATATACATCTTCATTTTTATCTACTATGAATTGAATGTTATATAAACCAATTATTCCAATTCCCAAACCGTAATTTTACTGTATAATCTAGTATCTTTTCTTTTGCTTTTTTACTAACACTGAAAGTTGGATAAATACTAATACTATCTCCTGAATGTATTCCTGTTTTTTCAACGTGTTCCATAATTCCTGGTACAAATACATCTTTTCCATCGCAGACTGCATCTACTTCTAATTCTTTACCTACTATATATTTATCAACTAAAACTGGTTGTTTTTTATTTATATTTACTGCTGTTTTTAAATATTTTTCTAAAGCTTTTTTACTAGATACAATTTGCATAGCTCTTCCTCCTAGTACATAGCTTGGTCTTACTAGTACTGGATAACCAATTTCTTTTGCAGCTTTTATTCCATCTTGTATATTTGTTACTGCTTCTCCTTTTGGTTGTAATAATTTTAATTTTTTCATTATCTTTTCAAATGAATCTCTATTTTCTGCTCTTTCAATTGCTTTTGTATCTGTTCCTATTAACTTTACTCCTAATTTTGAAAGTGGCCCTGCTAAATTTATTGCAGTTTGCCCTTCTAATGTTGCAATTATTCCTTCTGGTTTTTCTAAATCAATAATATTCATAACATCTTCAACTGTTAATGGCTCAAAATACAATTTATCACTTGTTGTATAATCTGTTGATACTGTTTCTGGATTGTTATTTATAATTATTGCTTCATAACCTGCTTTTTTTATTGTTTGGATTGCATGAACTGTTGAATAATCAAATTCTACTCCTTGACCTATTCTTATTGGTCCTGCTCCTAATACTATTATTTTCTTTTTATTACTTACTATTGACTCGTTTTCTTCCTCATATGTTGAATAAAAGTATGGCACATAACTTTCAAATTCACTACTACATGTGTCTATCATTTTATATACTGGTTTTATTTTTTCTTTTTTTCTTAATAAGTAAATTTCTTCTTCAGTCTTTTTCCAAACTTGTGCTATATATTTATCACTAAATCCTAATTTTTTGACTTTTTTTAGTACTTCTATGTCTCCTACATTTTCTGATAAAAGCTTTTCTTTTTCTGTTATATTTTTTATTTTTTCTAAGAAAAACATATCAATTTTAGTTGTGTTGTATATTAAGCCTAGGTCTATACCTCTTCTAATTAATTCTGCTATTGCATAAATTCTATCATCTGTTCCTTCTTTTATATATTCCATCAATTCTTCTGTTTCTGTTTTATTAAACTTATCCATTTTAATGTGACATACACCAATTTCTAATGAACGAATTGCTTTTAGTATACTTTCTTCTAAAGTTCTTCCTACACTCATTACTTCTCCTGTTGCTTTCATTTGAGTGTTAAGCTTATTAGATGCAAGTGTAAATTTATCAAATGGAAATCTTGCTATTTTACTTACTATATAATCTAGTGCTGGCTCAAAACTTGCTGGTGTATTTGCAAGTTTTATTTCATCTAGTCTCATTCCTACTGCTACTTTTGCAGAAACTCTTGCTATTGGGTATCCACTTGCTTTAGATGCTAATGCAGATGAACGAGATACTCTTGGGTTTACTTCTATTAAATAATATTTAAATGAATGTGGATCTAATGCAAATTGTACATTGCATCCACCTTCTATTTTTAATGCTCTTATAATTTTTAATGCACTATCTCTTAATAATTGATATTCTTTATTAGTTAATGTTTGACTTGGTGCTACAACAATTGAGTCTCCTGTATGTATTCCAACTGGATCTAAATTTTCCATATTACATACTGTAATCGCTGTGTCATTTTTATCTCTCATAACTTCATATTCAATTTCTTTGTAACCTTTTATACTCTTTTCCACTAATACTTGATTAACTGGGGATAACTTTAATGCATTTTTCACTATTTCTTTTAATTCTTCTTCATTATCTGCAAATCCTCCACCTGTTCCACCTAGTGTAAAGGCTGGTCTTAGCACAACTGGATATCCTATTTTTTTAGCAGCTTCTATTCCTTCTTCTATTGAATTTGCTATTATAGATTCTAATACAGGCTCTCCTAGTTCTTCGCACAATTCTTTGAATTTTTCTCTATCTTCTGCTCTTTCTATACTTTCTATACTTGTTCCTAAAATTTCTACTTGACATTCTTGCAATACTCCTTTTCTATATAATTGCATTACAAGATTTAAACCAGTTTGTCCTCCTATTCCTGGTAATATTGCATCTGGCCTTTCATATCTTATTATTTTTGCTACATAGGCTAATGTTAATGGCTCCATATATACTTTATCTGCTATTGATGTATCTGTCATTATTGTTGCTGGATTAGAATTTACTAATATTACTTTATACCCTTCTTCTTTTAATGCTAAACACGCTTGAGTTCCAGCATAATCAAATTCTGCTGCTTGTCCTATTACTATTGGTCCAGAGCCTATTACTAGTACAGTTTTTATATCTTTTCTTTTTGGCATTTTTATTCCTCCTATTTTTTTAACATCTCTATAAATTTATCAAATAAGTAGCTACTGTCTTGTGGTCCTGGTGCACTTTCTGGGTGATATTGTACACTAAATATTTTGTCTTTTTTACATTCTACTCCTTCTACTGTATCATCTAACATATTTTTGTGAGTTACTTTTAATCCTGTTCTTTTTAAAGATTTTTCATCTACTGCATAACTATGGTTCTGACTCGTAATTTCTATTTTGTTATTTTCTAAATTTTGTACAGGGTGATTTCCTCCCCTATGTCCAAATTTCAATTTATATGTTTTTGCTCCATATGCTAAACTTATCATTTGATGTCCTAAACAAATTCCAAATATAGGATATTTTCCTTTTATATTTTTTACTAATTTTATTACTTCTTTAACATTTTCTGGATCTCCTGGTCCATTTGATAAAAATACTCCATCTGGTTTTAATTGTTCTATTTCTTTTGATGTAGTATTATATGGTACAACTGTTACATTGCAACCTCTTTTATTTAGACTTCTTACTATGTTTAATTTTATTCCACAATCAACAGCTACTATATTATATTTTGGATTTGCAGTTCTTGAATACCATATTTTTTT
>CANQGV010000129.1 GCA_947623475.1 uncultured Clostridia bacterium
TAAAGGGAATTTTATTTGAAGATGGCGCAGATACTGTAAATCAAACTGATATAGAAATTGAGCCTTCAACAATATTATTTTTTGAAAAATTGGTAAAAAAATTAGCCAATATTCCAATGAGAACGGAAAAAGGTGTAACTTCTTTACCAACTAATTATTCTTTCTTGGAAATGTTTGATGTAGGAAATACAACTTCTCAAGCAATATTAAGATATTATTATGGAGAAACTCCAGCTACTAAGTCTGGTGGTACTAGTCCTGAGAATGCCGGAAATGGTGCATTAATGAGAATTTTACCAATTGCTTATTACGCACATAACAATAATTTAAATGATACTGAAACTTTAAATATTGTTTCTAATGTTTCTTCTATTACTCATGGTCTAGATACTTGTATTTTAGGCTCTTATATTTATACACAATTTGCAAAAAAACTTTTAGAAGGTTTTAATAAAGAAGAAGCTTACAAATATATTCAAAGTCTTAATTATAATCACTTCCCTGATAAGGTTGTTTCTGAATATGATAGAATTTTAAAAAATGATATTTCAAAAGTTCCAGAAGAAGATATTAGTTCTTTAGGAAAAACACAACCTACTTTAGAGGCTGCTTTATGGTCTTTTATGAATACAGATAATTATAATGATTCTGTTTTAAAAGCAATTAATTTAGGTGAAGATACTGATACTGTTGGAGCTTGTACTGGAGGGCTTTCTGGTTTATATTATGGCTCAGAAAGTATAAATAAAGATTGGCTTTCTCAATTGAAAAATCATGAATTTTTAAAAGATTTATGTCATGAATACGATAATTCTATAAAAGATTTTGTATACAATAATAATTTTGAAAGATAATATAAAAGCATGGAGGAATTATGAATTTAAATAAATATAAAAATATACAATTAACCAAAAATACAGATGAAGCAAATTGTATAACTCATTCCGGTAGATTTCATATTGATGATGTTATAGCTACAATTTTTTTAAGTAAATTAAAAAAAGATATTATTTTAGCAAGAGTTCCTACTACTGAAAACATCAATACTGAAAACAAAACAGTATATGATATAGGATTTGGAGAATTTGATCATCACCAAAAAAGCAGAAATGGAAAAAGAAAAAATGGAATATATTATTCATCAATCGGACTTTTGTGGAATAAATTCGGCAAAAAATATTTAGAAAGCTTAAATGTTAACAATGTAGAAAAAGTTTTTGAATATATGGATAACGAATTAATTCAATATATAGATGCAACAGATAATATGCAAACAGAGTATTTAGAAAATAAAATTTCACCAGATTTTATAAAATTATGCAATCCTGAATGGAATGAAAATATAACTGAAGATAGAGCTTTCCTTAATGCTTTAAGTTTAGCAGATGCTTTTTGGGATGTTTATATTAAACACGCAATAGCTGAGGTAGAAGCAATTGATATAATTTTAAAAAAATTAAATGAAAGTAATGAATGTTTTATAATTTTTGATTATGAGATACCTTTTAGAAAAGCAATAAAATTTTATAATGAAAACAAAGTTAGATATATAATATTAAAATCTAGAAGAGACGGTTATGAAATTAGAACTCTTTTAAATAACTACAAATTTAAAGAAGAGTTGGTTAATTGCACTTCTATCGATTCTTCTAGAGAACTAACAGGTGTAGACGATTTGATATATGTAGATAATAATGCAAAATTATGTTGTACTAAAACTTTAGATGGTGCTCTTAAGCTGGTAAAATATAATGAAGTAAAAAAATAATTTAAAAACGTAGAGGTGAATTTTATGAAATTATATTTATCTTCTTATAAAGTTGGAAATAAAAAAGAGGTACTAAAAGAATGGCAAAAAAAACATGGAAATAAAATTATATTTATTGCAAATTCAAGAGATCATAAAGAAGAAACTTTAGAAAAGAAAGAAATAATACAAGAATATATTGATGAACTTGAAGAAATAGGTTTTGAAATAGTAATAGTAGATTTGAGGAAATATTTTGGAAAATCAGTAAAACTACAAGAAGATTTAAAGGATTTTAATGCTTGTTATGTTATAGGTGGTAACACATATGTATTGAGATTAGCAATGAAATATAGTGGCTTTGATAAATATATATTAGAAAAAAATAAAGAAGATGATTTTCTATATATGGGATTTAGTGCTGGAATATGTGTATTATCACCTAGTTTATATGGGCTTGATATTGTTGATGAGCCAATAAATCCATATAATAATGATAAAGTAGATTATAGTGGACTTAATATTTTGGACTTTGTTCCAGTTCCACATTATAAGTCAGATCATCCAGAATCTAAATTAGTAGATGGAATAGTTGAACTATTTAATAAGGAAGGAATAAAATATAAGACTTTGAGGGATGGAGATGTGATTATAAAGGAGTAGAAAAATGAGAGAAGTAGATGAAATAATAATAAATCACTATAATAATTATGATGAAGATGCAAGATTAGTTAAAGAACAAGCAAGACGAGTTGAATATATAACTACAGTTACCTATATAGATAAATATTTAAAAAAAGGAGATAGAATATTAGAGGTAGGCGCTGGAACAGGAAGATATTCAATTCACTATGCTAAACAAGGTTATGAAGTTGATGCAGTAGAATTAGTTGATAAAAACCTTCAAGAAATGAAATTAAAAATAACTGAAAATATGAATATAAGAGCAATTAAAGGAAACGCATTAGATCTAACTATGTATAAAGATAATACTTTTGATATAACTCTAGTATTAGGTCCTTTATACCATTTGTTTGATGAGCCAGATATTGACAAAGCTATAAAAGAAGCAATACGTGTAACAAAACCAAAAGGAAAAATTATTATAGCATATATTACAGATGATTCAGTAATAATGAATTATGGAATAAAAAAAGAACATATGAAGTATATGAAAGAAATATGTAATGATGATTGGAAAATACCAAAAATCAAGGAAGAAGTTTTTGCTACATATAGAATAAACGATTTTACTAAAATGATGGGAAAATACAATGTTAATAAATTAAAAAATGTTGCTGCAAATGGATTATCAGAAACAATTTCTGATATGATAAATAGCTTAAGCGAAGAAGATTTTAAGATATATCTTGATTATCACTTGAAGAATTGTGAAAGAGAAGATTTAATGGGATATAGTAGTCATGTATTATATATATGTGAAAAGATGAGTAATGGTATATAAGCTAAAATCGACATAATTTACAATGTAAATAAAAGAAACGTAAATAAATTGTTAATTTATAAATAAAATAGATTAAATTATTTCCACTAAAAGTAC
>CANQGV010000130.1 GCA_947623475.1 uncultured Clostridia bacterium
CCGGCAACGGACCGGTACATTGCTTAACTGCTTAAGCCGTAGTTCTTAAGGTTCAAGGCAGCGTTTAAGTCCCTGTTAATGACCTCTCCACAAGAGCAGGCATAAGTTCTATCTTTTAAAGTTAAATCTGTTTTTAGTTTTCCGCATTTATGGCATCGTTTCGACGAAGGGTAAAAGCGGCTGGCCACAACGACTTCTGTTCCCTGGAGCTCGGCCTTGTACTTGATTTTAGAGAGCAGGTCATAAAATCCGCAATCCTGGATTGCTTTAGAGAGGTGCCTGTTTTTCATGAGGTTTTTAACAGCCAGGTCTTCGACAACGATCATCTTGGGCCTCGACGACACAATGTCTTTTGAAACTTCATGGTTGTAAGTTTTCCTCATGTTTTTAAGACGTCTGGTGGCTTTATTTAATTTATTCTTCTGAAAAATTATATCCTAAATGGTCATAAGCTGGTTTTAAAGGTTGCCTTCCTCTTAAAGTTCTTGCAATAAAACCTTTTTGTATTAAAAATGGCTCATATACATCTTCTATTGTGTCTACTTCTTCTCCTATAGTTGCTGCTAATGCTTCAATTCCAACTGGTCTTCCTTGATATTGTACTATCATTATATCTAATAGTTTTCTATCTATTTGGTCAAGCCCTAATTCGTCTATTTCTAATTCATTTAATGCATGTTTTGTAACTTTAAGATTTATTGTTCCATCACCCAATACAGCTGCATAATCTCTAACTCTTTTTAATAATCTATTTGCTATTCTTGGTGTTCCTCTAGATCTTCTTGCTATTTCTGTTGCAGCATCTTCTTCTATATTAACTTCTAAAATTCCTGCTGAACGTTTTACTATTGCTTTTAAATCTTCTTCTTCATATAATTCTAAACGATTTACTATTCCAAAACGATCTCTTAAAGGTGTAGTTAATGCTCCAGCTTTTGTTGTTGCTCCTATTAATGTAAACTTTGGTAAGTCCAATCTAATAGATCTTGCACTTGGGCCTTTCCCTATAATTATGTCAAGTGTATAATCTTCAAGTGCTGGGTATAAAATTTCTTCTACACTTTTACTTAATCTATGGATCTCATCTATAAATAACACATCAAACTCTGAAAGATTTGTAAGTAATGCTGCTAAATCTCCCGGCTTTTCTATTGCTGGTCCAGAAGTTATTTTTATGTTAGAATTCATTTCATTTGATATAATATTTGATAAAGTTGTTTTACCAAGACCTGGAGGTCCATATAATAAAACATGGTCAAGAGGCTCATTTCTTTTTTTTGCTGCCTCTATATATACTTTCATTTGTTCTTTAACTTTAGTTTGACCAATATATTCTTCTAATGTTTTAGGCCTTAGTGTTACTTCCATTCTTTCTTCTACTTGATCTTCTAATTCTGGACTTATTATTTTGTTTTCATCCAATTTATTTGCCTCCTATCGCCTTTTCTATAAATTTATCAACTATATTTATTAATTTAGAATTATCAGAAATGTACTTTTCAGGCTTAAATTCTTTTGCCTCTTTAATAGCTTGTTCTAATTCATTTACATCATTTATACCAATAATATATTTCTTTTTATTAAATAACTCTACTATATCTTTTTGATGGTCATTAACATGTTCTTCGTACTTATGTAACCTTGGTACTGCTATTACTTTTTTATCTTTTTTTATTGAAGAAACAATTGATCCTACTCCTCCATGAGTTATTATTAAACTTGCTTCATTTTGATATTTTTCTAATTCATCTCTAGGTATTAAGTCAAAAACTTTCATTTTATCTGACTTATATTTTGTATAACCTGATTGTACAATTACTTTTTCTGTTATTGTTCCATTTTCTATACATTTTTCTACTTGTTCTAACAAACGTATGAAACTGTTATTTTGTGTTCCTAACATTACAAAAATCATTAAAAAATTCTCCCTCCATAAACAGCTTTTGGATATAACTTTAACATTTCTTCCCATTGCACAATAAATAAGTCTGCTATTGGATATAGAAGTTTTCCTGTTGCTGTTTTTGTACTTGTATTTGCAAATGTTTCTATATATACTATTTTACTTCCAAATATTTTTCCTATTATACACATAGGTCCTGCTGTGTGAGTTCCTGTTGTTACTATTACTTTTGGTCTTATTTTTAAATATAAATAAACTGTTTTTAAACATAAGAAAAAATATATAAATATGTATTTAAATAATTTTGCTCTTGTTCCATATGGTAAAAAATGTACTTTATTTCCATATTTTTCTTTTAATTTTATATTTGCTTTATCTTTTTCTGTTATAATATTGTATTCATATTTTTTAAATAAAGGCTTTAATTGTAGTAGCTCATTTAAGTGTCCACCTGTACTTGATATGAATAATACTTTTTTTCTCATTTAAAGGTTATTCCTTTCTTGTTCTACTTAAAATTTATACTTTTTTACTCATTAATTATATATATTTTTAAGGTTTCTGTCAATCAAAAAAATGCCGATATTTATTTGTTTTTGTAAAGTTTTGAGCTGACTACAATTACCGTAGTCAGCTCATTTAAATTTATTCTATAGAACGCATTTGCTTTATCATTGTATCTCCAAAAACAGCATAACCTTCTAATGGATTATTAACTAATACATTTGTTACTGCACCCACAAATTTTCCATTTTGTATTATTGCTGCTCCACTCATTCCTTGAATTATTCCTCCTGTTTTTTCTATCAATTCTTTATCTGTTATTTTAATTTTCATACTTTTATTATCATAATCATTATCTAAATAAATTTTTTCTATATTGATTTTATATTCCTTTGTGTTTACATTGTCTAAACTGCATAAAATACTTGCCTCTCCTTCTTTTATTTCTTCTTTTAATGCTACCTCCATTTCTTTAGTTAAATCTATGTTTAATGCAGATAAATTATCAACTTTTCCATACACCCCAAACTTACTATTTTTATATATTTCTCCTATTTCTTTTCCTTCCTCAATACTTCCTTGTATTTTTCCAGGACTTCCACTAACACCTTTTGATATATTTAAAATTCTGCTAGTTACAAATTTTCCTGATGATATATTTATCAATTCTTCTGTGTCTATATCTATAATTCCATGTCCCAATGCTGCAAACATTTTTGTAGATGGCTCATAAAATGTAACTGTCCCAACTCCTGCTGCACTATCTCTTACCCATAATCCTAATTTATATTGTGATGTACTTGTTTTTACTGGCGTTATACTACATTCTTTTGTTTCTTCTCCATGAATATATTGTAGTTCAATTTTTTCACCATTTGATTCATTAACTTT
>CANQGV010000131.1 GCA_947623475.1 uncultured Clostridia bacterium
AACTCAAATGGTTATAAAAAAAGAAGTTGATTTAGAAAAAATAAAAGATTTACCAACAAACAAAGCAAGAGAAGAATTATTAAAATTGTCTGGAATAGGACCTAAAGTAGCAGACTGCATTTTATTATTTTCAACACTAAAAAGATTTGATGTATTCCCAATAGATGTATGGGTAAGAAGGGTAATGAATGATTTATATATTCATAATGAAGATGAAAATAAAGTGTCAAAAAAACAAATAGAAAATTTGGCAAAAGAAAAGTTTGGAGAACTTGAAGGGTTAGCACAACAATATCTATTTTATTGGAGAAGAGAAAATTAAAACATAAATATATTGGAGGAAAAATGGGACTAAGAATTATTTATGGAAGAGCAGGTAGTGGAAAAAGTGAATTTTGCTTTTCAGAAATAGCAAAAAAAATTGATACAGAAGAGAAAATAATTATAATAACTCCAGAACAATTTTCATTTACACAAGAAAGAAAATTAATGGAGTCTATAAAAACAAAATCAGTACTAAATGCAGAAGTAATAAATTTAAGTAGAATGGCAGACCGTGTGTTGCAAGAAATAGGAGGGCTAAATAAAACTAGTCTTTCTAAATGTGGTAAATCAATGTTGATTTACTCTATTTTGCATACAAATAAAAAGAAATTAAAATATTTAGGAAAAACAGATGAAAATATAGATATAATAATTAGAGCGATTACAGAGTTTAAACAGCATAATATAACATTAGAAAAATTAAATGATGAAATTGAAAAAATAGATGATATTTATTTACAAACAAAACTTCAAGATTTACAAACAGTATATAAAAATTTTGAAAGATATATAGAAGGAAATTATATAGATGAAACAGATAAAATGACACTTCTTACTAAAAAAATTGGAGATACAAAAATTATAAAAAACGCTATAATATACATAGATGAATTTTCAGGATTTACAAGTCAAGAATATGATGTAATAAGAGAATTAGTAAAATATGCAAAACAAGTAAATATAACAGTGTGTATAGATGATTTAAAATTAAATACAAATCCAGATACAGACATATTTTATTCCAACAAAAACACTATACAAAAATTATGGAATATGATAAATGAAAATAACTTAAAAATGGAAGAACCAGTATTTTTAGAAAATCAATATAGATTTAAAACACCTGAATTAAAATATCTTGAAAAAAATATTTTTGAAATAAAGCCTGATAAATATAAAGAAGAAGTAAAAAATATATCAATGTTTTTAGCAAAAAATCAATATGCAGAAATAGAAGAAGTAGCTAAAGAAATAGTAAGATTAGTAAAAGAAGAAAAGCTAAGATATAAAGATATTTCAATTATAACAAATAACACTACAACATATAATTCTCTTATAAAAGCAATTTTTGGAAGTTACAAAATTCCTGTATTTATAGATGAAAAAAGAGAACTAAATCAAAATATAATTATTCAATACATTTTATCTATATTAGAAATTTTAAATAAAAACTTTTCAAGAGAAGCAATATTTAATTATCTAAAAATAGGATTTTGTGATTATGAACCACAAGAGATTTTTGAATTAGAAAATTATTGCTTGAAATGGGGAATAACTAGAAATAAATGGAGAGAAGAATTTACAAAAGAAGTAGAAAACAAAAAAGAAAAAATAGAAAGATTAAATGAAATTAGAAATGAAATAATAACTCCATTAGTAGAATTAAAGAACAATATAAGTAAAGATAAAACAGCGAAAGAAATAACTAAATGTTTATATAATTTTATACAAGAACAAAAAATAGAAGAAAAAATAATAAATAAAATTAAAGATTTACAAGAGAAAAATTTAGTAGATTTAGCACAAGAATATAAAGCTAGTTATGAAGTTTTATTAGAAATATTTGATCAAATAGTTTTAATATTTGATGATAAAAAAATCACTATTGAAAAATATCTACAAATATTAAGAATTGGATTAAAAAATAGTGGACTAGGAAAAATACCAGGCACTCAAGACCAAGTTATAGTTGGAGATGTTGAACGTTCAAAAAGTCATAAAGTAAAAGCAGTATTTATAATAGGTTTGAATGATGGTAATTTTCCAAGTGTAAACAACAATGAAGGTTTTTTAGATGATAAAGATAGACAAAAATTAAAAGAAGATAATTTAGAAATTGCTAAAGGAACTTTAGAAAATCTTTATGAAGAAAATTTTAATATATATAAAGCATTTTCAACAGCAGAAAATAAATTATATTTATATTATGCATCAGCTGATTCAGAAGGAAAAACCTTAAGACCATCAATGTATATTAACAAAATTAAAAAAATGTTTCCAAAATTAAAAGAAAAAAGTGATGTGGTAATAAACAAAAAAGAAAACAATTCAACATATACAAACTTACCTAATCCTATAGAAAAAGATAAAATAGACAAATTATATGGAAATATTTTAAAAACAAGTGTATCAAGATTAGAAAAATATAAGAGTTGTCCTTTTTCATATTTTTTACAATATGGATTAAGAGTAAAAGAAAAAGAAGAATTGAAAGTACATTCATTTGATACAGGATCATTTATGCATGAAGTAATAGATGAGTTCTTTACAGAGATTGCAGGACAAAATGAAACACTAACCTTAGGAGAGCAAAAAGAAAATTTAAAATTAATTACAGAAAAAGAAATAGCAGACTTTGTAAATGAAATAGTAGATGAAAAAATAAAATTACCAAAGAATTATATTTTTACTGCAACAGCAAAATATAGAATGTTAGTAAATAGATTAAAAAGAATTATAACAAAAGCGTTAAAATATATAATAGAAGGTTTATCAAATAGTGATTTTAACATAGAAGATACAGAAATTGAATTTGGAAAAAAAACAAAACATAAACCAATTTTAATCACATTAGAAAATGGAAAACAAGTTGAAATAAATGGAAAAATTGATAGAGTAGATACTGCAAAAACAGAAGATGGTAATTATTTGAGAATAATAGATTATAAGTCTTCAGAAAAAAATATAGATTTAAATGAAGTATATGCAGGGCTACAAATACAATTATTAACTTATATGGATGCAATCTGTAAAGAAGGAGATTTCATACCAGCAGGAATTTTATATTTTAATTTGTTAGAACAGATGGTAAAAGCAGATAAAAAGATGACAACAGAAGAAATAGAAGAACAAATAAGAAAAAACTTCAAAATGAAAGGACTAATACTTGCAGATGTAAAAGTAATAAAAATGCAAGATAATAGTTTGACATCAGGAACATCAAAAATAATA
>CANQGV010000132.1 GCA_947623475.1 uncultured Clostridia bacterium
GGAGAAAATATAACAACAAAAGCAGAACTTGAAGTTGAGGCACAGGATTATATTATTCAAGCAAGTAATGAAATTAATTGTAATATAGATGTAGCTTTTTCTATAGAAATTGAAAAAAATGTATTACTTAAACTAATAGATGATATACAAGAAAAAGGAGCAAGAGATACACAAAAATATAGTGTAATAATTTATATAGTAAAAAAAGAAGATACATTGTGGAAAATAGCAAAAAAGTTCGGAAGTACAGTTGAAGATATAGTTAAAGTAAATAATATTGAAGATCCAAATAAAATAATGATAGGACAAAAGATTTTTATACCAAGATTTTATCACAATAATGTTAATAAGGTGCCTATTATGGAAAATGGATAAAATATATACAAGGCATAAAATACGAATACCTAAAATTCAATACAAGAATTGGAGGCAAAAAAATAAAAAATTAAAAGTAATATTTATAATAATAATATGTAATATATTTGTGATTTCTATTATAAGAGCAGTAAAACCAGTTTTTAAAAGTTTGTGTGAAGAAAAGGCAAAATCTATAGCAACAATAGTTTCAAATGAACAAGCAAGTGCTGTTATGAAAGAATATTCTTATAATAATTTATTTGATATTGAAAAAGATAAAGATGGAAACGTAAAAATGATAAAATCTAATATATTTGTAATAAATGAAATAACATCAGATGTGTCAATTAAAATTCAAAATGAAATAAATGAGAATGGTAAAAAAGATGTTTTTATACCATTAGGAACTTTTACAGGATCTAAGTTGTTATCGGGAAGAGGACCTAATATAAATATAAAAATATCTACAATAGGTAATGTAGAAACAGATTTAAAAAGTGAATTTATATCACAAGGAATAAATCAAACATTACATAGAGTGTATTTACAAGTTAAATGTGAAGAAGAAGTATTAACAGCTTTTGGAGATATACAAACTGATATAGCTAATCAAGTATTACTCTTAGAAAATGTCATTGTTGGAAATATACCAGAAACATTTTATAATTTTGAGGGGACTGATCAACAAGAAACTGCATTAGAAACAATGAATTAAAATAAAAAACTCGAAAGATAAATACTTTCGAGTTTATATATTTTTTAACGTTTACTAAATTGAGGAGCTTTTCTAGCTTTTTTAAGACCGTATTTTTTTCTTTCTTTCATACGAGAATCTCTTGTTAAGAATCCGTTTTGTTTTAAAGCTGGTCTATATTCGCTATTTGCTTCATTTAAAGCTCTTGCGATGCCATGTCTAATAGCACCTGCTTGACCTGTAAATCCTCCACCTTTTACAGAACAAATAACATCATATTTGCTAGTTGTATTTGTAACTGTAAATGGTTGTCTAACTATAACTTTTAAAGTTTCCATTCCGAAATAATCTTCAATATCTGTTTTATTTATAGTTATTTTTCCAGTACCTTCAGTAATTCTAACTCTAGCTATAGAGCTTTTTCTTCTACCTGTACCATAAAAAACTATTTTTTCCGATTTCTTAGCCATATTATTTTACCTCCCATACTTCTGGTTTTTGTGCTTGGTTTTCATGCTCTGCTCCAGCATATACTCTTAATTTTTTTAGACTTTGTCTACCTAAAGAGTTGTGAGGTAACATTCCTTTTACTGCTAATGTCATAGCTCTTTCTGGATTTTTTTCAAGCATTACGCTTGCAGGAGTTTCCTTCATTCCTCCAATGTAGCCTGAATGATGTCTGTACATTTTTTGATTTAATTTATTTCCTGTTAAAATAACATCTTTACAATTGATGATTATAACATGATCACCTGTATCGATATTTGGTGTGAAAGTTGGTTTATGTTTTCCTCTTAATAGTTTAGCAGCTTCTGTTGCAACTCTACCTAAAGGTTTATTAGCTGCATCAATAATATACCATTTACTTTCAATTTCATTTTTCTTTACACTATATGTAGTATTATTCATGGTAATAAATACCCTCCTATTTCTAAATTTATATATAAATCAAATAGAAATTACCGGGGAGAAATTTCATATTTGAATCATATTCTAACATAATGCTTATCTATTTTATTACAAAACTAAGAAAAAGTCAAGAAAATAAGCTAAATTTTCTAAAACTATTGCGAAAAAAAGTAATTAAATTTATAATAAAGAAGTACAATTAAATAAAGATTAAAAATAAACGTAAATAGGGAGTGGTTAAATGCCAGAAAAAACAAAAAAGAAGTCAAAAGCTAAAGAAGGTTTTATGCAAGGCGTAATGACTTTAATGTTTTCTCAAATATTAATAAAAATAATGGGACTTATTTATACTATATATCTAACTAATAGAGAAGGATTTGGAGATATAGGAAATGGTATAACTGCAGGAGCATATCAAATTTATGCACTATTATTAACTATTTCTTCAATAGGAGTTCCAAATGCTATATCAAAATTAGTTTCAGAAAGAATAGCATTAGGAGATTATAAAGGTGCGAATAGAATTTTTAAAATAGCTTTTGCAACATTTGCTTTGATAGGTTTAGTAGGAAGTTTGTTATTATTTTTAGGAGCACATGTAATAGCTAATCAATGGTTACAAGTACCAGAAGCAGAAATGACACTAGTCGCATTATCACCAGCAGTTTTCTTTGTAGCTATAGCATCTGTTATGAGAGGATATTTTAATGGAAGACAGACTTTAACAGTAACAGCAAGATCTCAAACTTTAGAGCAAGTATTTAAAACATTATTAACAATAATCATAGTAGAAATAATTGCAATAGTTTCACATGTTTCAACAGAATGGATGGCAGCAGGTGCTAACCTAGCAACAGCTTTATCAACTTTCTTAGGATTTGGATATTTGTACTTATACTATAAAACAATAAGAAAAGAAGTCGCATCAGAAATTAGAAATTCAACAAATTACAAATATGAAAGAGTAAAAGAAATAGTAAAAAAGATTTTATTAGTTTCAATACCAATTGCACTAACAGCAATAATGTCATCTCTAAATAAAAATATAGATTCTTTTACAGTAGTTAGAAGTTTAAAAGGTTTTATGTCAGAAGCAGAAGCAACAGCTCAATATGGAATTTTAGGATGGAAAGTAGATACATTAACAAGTTTACCATTATCAATAAATGTAGCTTTCGCTACAGCTTTAGTACCTGCTATATCAGCTGCTAAAGCTAAGAAAGATAAAAAGACAATTCAAAAAAGAACATCAT
>CANQGV010000133.1 GCA_947623475.1 uncultured Clostridia bacterium
CGTTTTCACCTATAATGCTACCATAATCTGATTGCATATATACACCCTTTTCTATTAACTCATATATTATATCTGGTTCTTTTTGTATATATGGATATCTTTCTGGATGTGCTAGTATAGGCACTATTTTATTGCGTCTCATATTATATATATTATCATATAAATCTAAAGGTTCTTCTTCCATTGGCAACTCAAATAAAACATAGCTTGTATTATTTACTGTAGATGCTTTTCCTTCTTCTAGTAATTTTATTATATTTCTTGATAAATATATCTCGCTTCCTAAATAAGTTTTTACATCCTTTAAAATTTCAAATTTTTCAGTAAACTTTTCTTGCCATATTTCTCTTTCATTTATTTCTGTTTCGTAATGACCTTCCATATAATGTGTTGTAAATATTATTCCGTTAAATCCTGCTTCTTTTGCTTCTTTTATTAACTTATGTGCCTCTTCTATACTTCTTGCTCCATCGTCTAAGTTAGGAAGTATATGTGTATGAAAATCAATCATTTAGATATCTCCTTTATTTTTACGATATACCAGTTATTATATAACACACGTTGATTTTTTGCAATATATATTAAATTTTTTAATACATCTTTATAATTGCATGTGTAATTTTTTCGTCTTTACTTTTAATAACTACAATTATTTTATTATTTATTTCAGTGTATTTACATTTTATTTCATCATTAAGTTTTATTTCTTTTTTATAATTGATTTGTATATTATCAAATTTTCTATTTTCAAAAATTTCTAAAGGTAAAACTTCATATGCCAAATCCAAATAATCTAAATTATGCATATGTCCATTTACGTCTATGTCTTTTCTTTTCACAGTATATTTTATTACTTTTTCATATTCTTCTGGTATTTTAATTTTTTTAATTTGCCCTTCTTCAAAAACACTTTCTTCCTCTTCTGTTTGTTTCCATTTTTTTAATTCATTTTCTATTTTTACTATTTTCATTTCTTTAAAGTTGAACATTACCCACTTACTACTACCTATAACTTTTATTTCACCTTTTGAGTCAACTATTCTAAAGTCACGATATGTATGATAAGCTTTTGAATCTCTTCTCCATGTTTCAACTGTTAATTTTTCTCCATACTTAGGTCTATCTAATACTTTTATTTTCCAATCTGATAATATCCATGCAAAATTCTCTGAGTAAGTTACTTTTGGCCCTCTATTTACAGAATCTGCATGATAAACAGCTATATTCTCTAACATTTCTAAAATTGACTTATTTAGTATTTTTAAATCTTTGTCTATGTCTTTTATTCCCATTTTCATTTCTTCTCTATAAATCATTTTAATTTCTCCTTTTTTACACTCTATGTTTAAATATATCAAAAAAAATATTTATAGTCAAAATCTTATTTGATAGATAAAGAAAAAAGAGCTTAAAAAGCTCTTTCATTTTAATAATTTGAACTATCATTTTCAGATTTTTTAGTTAATTTATCTGTATACTGTTTTATTTTTTCTTTTTCTATTTTTTCTTGGTTTTGTACTAGTAGATTTTTTAAAATATTTTTTTGTTTTTCTGTTGCAAAATAATCTCTAAATAAAGTAATCAATATAGAGTTTGCCTCTTTTGATATATTTTGTTGTGCTAAACTTTTATTTGGGTCAAATTCAAAATTATAATTATCATCTTTGTTATCTTTAAAAAATTTTATTTTTTCCTGTGGTATTTTTTTATATTCTTCCATTGGAAGATATTTTATAATTTCTAATACTTCTACATATGCTTTACTATAAGTTTTAATCATCCTTAGAAACTCCTTCTATATTTTTTTCTTCATGTTCTTCTATGTTATCACTTTTTTCTACATCTTCTGTTGTAATACCTTGGTTAATAGCATTTGATACAATTGATTGCATTGAAACAGATTTATTACTTTCTAAATTCACATCTTTAAAAGAGTCTATATATTCATCTAATTCTTCTTCAGTTGGCATTCCTTCTGTTGCTCCTTCTTTCATTATTGACATTGAAGATGCATATTGTCCTCTTTCAATAGCTTCTTCTATAGTTAGTCCTTTTGTAATTGCTGTTGCAAAATTACCTGCAAATGTATCACCTGCACCTACACTATCTACTATCTTGCCATCAATTTTCTTTGCTGGTATATGTACTACTGATTCACCATTATGGTACATAACACCTTTTGCCCCTAGTGTAACAATAAGCTTATTTGGGTATTTTTCAACACATGACTCTATATCATCTGTATTAAATATTGTTTGACATTCTTTTTCATTGCATGTAATATAAGTTATTTTTTCTATATTTTCTAAATTTTTTTCATCATTTATTGATAATCTTTCTGGTCTACATGGTGTTAAAACTAATGTTTTATTATTTTTATGACAAAAATCAATTAGTGCTTCTGTTGTTTCTTTTGGGCATTTTAACTGAGCTACTATAGTTTTTGAATTTAATAATAATTCTTCATTTTTATCAACTAATTCTGGTGTTAATCTATCTATGGCTTCTCCACTCATACGTTGAATGTTATTATCTTTATCTTCATATTTTATTTCTATTTTTGCCCAATCAGTATTTATACCTTCCAAAACCTCAACATGGCTTATATCTACTCCACTTTTATTAGCAGAGTCTACTAAGAACTTACCATTTATGTCATTACCAACAACACCTACAATTGCTGTATTAGCTCCTGCTCTTGATGCTGCAATAGCTTGATTGAATCCTTTTCCTCCTGCATGTTTTTCTCCTTGAACATATGATCCATCTACAAGTTCAAATCTTTCTACATCAACAGCTCCTCCACCGACTACTGTTATATCATAATTTTTATTTTCTTCCACAGTTTCTCTCCTTTACCTATTTTTAATATTCATTTTATTTTTAATTCAGCAAAATCATTCTATCAATAAAATTTAATTTTGTAAATATAGATTTTCATATTACTTTTTATTTATTGATATTGCAATTATTATGTTGACTACAAATAATACTATTATACAAATAGTTTTTCAAATAAAAAATTATTGCATTAAAACAGAAATGTAAAATCCTATAAAATCACAAAAAAAAGTAGTTCGAACAGAACTACTTTCTGGTGCGAATGGCGTAGTTATTTACAACTATTCACACCTT
>CANQGV010000134.1 GCA_947623475.1 uncultured Clostridia bacterium
CATCAAATAATAAAGCAAGTATTTGAGAAGGTATACGTGAATTTTTTGTATTCATTCCTTCTCCAAAAAATTCATACATAGATGAAATTGAGTCTACATCTTGTCTTTTTATTAAGTCTAGTAATGTAACTCCTGGCTCAACTTCATATTCTTCAAACTCTTTTATTTTACCTTCTTGCAATAGTTTTTCAAATAGTTCACTTTTCTCTTTATCTTTTATTTCATAACGTGAATCTTTTATTGGATGTTTTTCTGGATCATACACTGTTGCAGTTTTTATTCTGTCCCATACAAGTTTAGAAACTTGTTTTTCATCATCTTTTCCTGTTGCTTCATAGAAAGCATCTAAATTTAATACTCTACCAGCTGGTTTATTTAACATAAATTTAACATCTTTCCATTTAGGTAATTTATCATCTGTAAATCTGTTTCTCTCAAAAAATTCTTCTGATTCGCTACTAGGATAATATAGTATCCAATCGTGTTCGCTCATTTAAATCACCCTTTCTCTTTTTATGAACATAAACATTTTACCATATTTTATTTCCGTTGTCTAGGTGTTTTTTATTAAATTTATGTTATCTTCTTAATAATTCTTCTAATTCAATTTTACTTCCATATTTAATTATTATTGGAATATATTTTGAAAGCTTTGTACCATTAAAAGAAGATTCAATTTCTTTTGTTCCTGGTATTACAACTGCATTTTCTGGAATAACAATTTGTCCTTTTTCATTTGGTGTTATTATATTACCATTTACGTTGTCATATACAGGTGTACTTCTTGTTATTGTAACACCTGCTCCTATGACAGCTCCTTTTTTTACTATAGTTCCTTCTGTAATTTGTGAGCCAGCACCTATAAATACATCATCTTCAATTATTACAGGATAAGCACCAATTGGCTCTAATACTCCTCCTATTACTACTCCTGCTCCTACATGAACATTTTTCCCTATTTGCGCACATGACCCAACTACAACTAATGAGTCAATCATTGATGCTTCATCTATATATACTCCTATATTAGCATATGAAGGTGGCATAAATGTTACTCCTTTACCTAGATAAACTCCATCTCTAATGGAAACTGTTAAAGAAGTTTTTCTGACTTTTTCTTCTAATGTTATTTGTCTTTCTCCCATTGTATCTTTATCTATTGATTCATCTTCAAATTTTACTATTTCTCCATATTTGAAACCTAATATTATAAATTCTTTTACCCATTTGTTTATTTTCCACTCATTATTTTCTTTTTCTGCAACTCTAATTTTTCCGTTATTTAAATCATTTTTAAAATTGTTCCATATTGGCAAAAAATCTTCACGTTTAATATCATCTTTTTTTAAAAAATCCAAATATTTTTCCATTAATACTCCTCCTTTAGTAAGTTGAGTATATCATACTATTAGTTTTAAAACAATTTCTTATATAAGCTTTTTTTATTTTACTTTCTTAGCTGGTATTCCAACAACAGTTTCTCCTTTTTCTACATCTTTAAGTACAACAGCTCCTGCTCCGATTTTTACATTATCTTTGATTTTTATAGGACCTAAAACTTTTGAGCCAGCTCCAACCATAACATTATTTCCGAGTGTAGGATGTCTTTTTACTTTATCTTTTCCAGTTCCTCCTAAAGTAACACCATGATAAATAGTACAATTATCTCCAATCACTGCAGTTTCCCCTATTACTATTCCCATTCCATGATCTATAAATAACCTGTTTCCAATTTGTGCTCCTGGATGTATTTCAATTCCTGTTAGCCACCTAGCAATTTGTGAAATTAAGCGAGCTAAAAAATATAGTCTTTTTTTATATAAAAAGTGCCCTATTCTATGGAATATTAATATATGGAATCCTTGATATAATAAAATAGCATAAACAACATTTCTACATGCTGGATCTTTTTCTTTTATATTTTTTGCATCTAAATACAATTCTTTTAAACATGACCACATAATATATATCTATGCTAAAAATAATAGATTATTAACTAATATGAAAAAAACAGCTTTTAATTAAGCTGTTTTAATTATCATTTGACAAATTTTCTAATTCTTTAATTTTATCACGTAATTCTGCTGCTTGTTCAAATTCCATTTTAGCAGCATGTTCTAACATTTCATCTGTTAATCTTAATATAACATCTTTAATATCTTCTTCTTTTTCAAGTTTATATTCAACTGCTATATCTTCAATTTGTGTTGCTTTAATTGAATCACGTATATCTTTTCTAATAGTTTTTGGCACAATTCCATGTTTTTGATTATATTCTTGTTGTATTTTTCTTCTTCTATTTGTTTCACTAATAGCTTTATCCATTGAGTCAGTAAGCTCATCTGCATACATTATAACTGTACCATCAGTATTTCTTGCAGCACGTCCTATTGTTTGAATAAGTGAACGTTCTGAACGTAAAAAGCCTTCTTTATCAGCATCTAAAATTGCAACTAATGAAACTTCTGGAATATCTAAACCTTCTCTTAATAGATTTATTCCTACAAGTACATCATATTTTCCAAGACGTAAATCTCTAATTATTTCCATTCTTTCTAATGCTTTTGTATCTGAATGCATATATGCAACTTTCATATCTAACTCTTTTAAGTATTTAGATAAATCTTCTGCCATCTTTTTAGTTAATGTTGTTACTAAAACACGTTCTTGTTTTTCAGTTCTTATATGAATTTGTTCGATTAAATCATCTATTTGGTTATCTACTGGTTTTACCTCTATTTTAGGATCTAGTAATCCTGTTGGTCTAATAATTTGTTCTACTACATTTTCTTTGCTGTGTTCTTTTTCATAATCTGCTGGAGTAGCAGAAACAAATATACATTGATTTATTCTTTTTTCAAATTCATCAAATTTTAGTGGTCTGTTATCAAATGCTGATGGTAGTCTAAATCCATATTTAACAAGCGATTCCTTTCTTGCTCTATCTCCATTATACATAGCTCTTACTTGAGGAATTGTTGCATGTGACTCATCTATCATGAGTAAAAAATCTTTTGGAAAATAATCAAATAAAGTATATG
>CANQGV010000135.1 GCA_947623475.1 uncultured Clostridia bacterium
GCTTTTTGCGGTTGCGCTTTTTGTTCTTGGTCTGTTGTTTTTACTTCAATTTTTTTATCTTCTTGTTTTTTTGCTTTATTTTCTGTTACTGTTTTTGTTAATTTTTCTACTTTTTCTTCATTTGGAATTTCTTTGCTTTCTATCTGTTTTTCTTTAGTTTTACTTTCATTTTTTATTTTTTTTGCTAATTCTTCAAGGCTTGTTGGTTTTTCCATTGTTTTTATTCCTTTCTTTTAATTCATAAAGTATTTTTTTAGTTATATGATGTACATATTCTATTTGTTCCGTTTTGTATTATATAGTATTTTTGCTTGTTTTTCAAGTTTTTTGTCTATTGTTTTTCTCTTGACTTGTATTATGATAATTTTTTGTTTTTGACATTGTTTTTGTTATCATTTATAATGATTTCGGGAGGTGTTTTTATTGAAGAAAAAATTTAAAGTTATATTGATTTTATTTTTTATTTTAATAGTTTCTTTGGCAATTTCTTTGCTGTTTGTAAATAATGGAGAAACTTTGAAAACTGTAAAATCTGAAAAACAATTATTATCAATTTATGGAGAAACTGGGAATTCTTCTTTTGATTCTACTGATATTAAGCGTATTGCTTTAACTTCTGTTCTTGGTCCTTCTCCAGCTTTTATGATTGCTATTTTTAATCAAGCTAGTAGTGTAATGGATACAAATGCAATGGATGCAACTTCAATGGATGAAAGCTCAATCAACTCTCTTGATACAGATAGCTCATCTACTTCTAGTGGATTTGTCCCTGAAAGTAGTAGTATAGAAGACTCAACAAGTTCAAAGCCTAAAGATTATTCAACAACAAATATTCAAGTGGAAAATGTTGATGAAGCTGATATTACAAAAACTGATGGGGATTATATTTATTCAATTTCTGAATATAAGGTTGTTATAACTAACGTTATTGATCCTTCTTCTGTTCATATAGAGTCTACTATTGATCTTTCTAACTCCTTTATTCCTGTTGATTTAATGCTTTATAATAATAAACTTGCAATTATTGGAGAAAATACTTCAAACCAAAAATATACTTCAGTGGAAATATATGATATTTCTTCAAAGGATAATCCTGAAAAAATGAAGAGTTTTGAGTTACATCAACCTTATTATACTTCAAGATGTATTAATAATATGTTCTATATAATATCTTCTGGATATTATGTAGTAAACGATGATAATATTGAAAGAGATTATAAAGAAGATAATGAGCAGAAGGAAATTCCTTTAAGTAATTACAAATATTTAAAAGATTTACAAACTTCTAGACAAACATTATTAGCTTCAGTAGATTTAAATAATTTAGATGATGATATTAAAATAAGTGCATATGCAATGGATGTTTCTAATGCTTATGTTTCTAAAAATTCAATCTATTTATTAGATGATTCTTATAATTCTTCTAATGATTCTTTTAAATACATAAAAAAACTATTTGGTTTGAAAGGAATTTTTGGACTTTTTGATGATGACTTTTATTATTCAAGTTCTAGACAGACTGATATTTATAAATTTGATATTTTAAATGATGGTCAATTTTCATATAATTCAAAAGCAATTGTGGATGGGTCTACTATTAACCAATATTCTTTAGATGAAAAGGATGGTCATTTGAGAATAGCTACTTATGATAATGATGGTACTAGAGTTACTATATTTAATGAGAAATTGGAAAAACTTGGTCAAACAGAAAATATGGCTAGAGGAGAAAACATGTATTCTTCAAGGTTTGTAGATGACAAAGTTTATCTTGTAACATACAAAAACATGGATCCTTTATTTGTTGTTGATTTAAGCAATGAATATAATCCAACTGTTTTGGGTGAATTAAAAATACCGGGCTATAGTACTTATTTACACCCTTATGATGAAAACCATATTATTGGTATAGGAATGGAAACTGAGGAAGTTTTAAATAAAAATAGCTCTGGTAGAGTTACTTCTTCTTCTTCAAAAATTATTGGTATGAAGATGGCTTTGTTTGATGTAAGTGATGTAAATAATCCTGTTCAAATATCACAAACTATAATTGGTGATAGAAGAACTACTTCTGCTATACTTACAAACCCTAAGGCATTGTTGTTTTCTAAAGAGAAAGAGTTAATAGCAATTCCTGTAAATAATTATGATAAAGATTTCGAAACAAGTGAAACTTCAAATTATAATTCAGATATGATTAACACTTATAAAAGCTCTAGTTCTTCATATGTTGCTGAAGGATATTTTGTTTATAATATAAATTTAAATGATGGTTTCACTTTAAAGGGAACTATTTTACATGATAATCCTAAGAAGAGATCTTCTTCTTATTATAATTATAATGCTTCAAAGATGTTACGTGGATTGTATATTGACAATAATTTATATACTATTTCTGAAAATGCTTTAAAAGTTAATGATTTAAATACTTTAGAATTGGTTAGTGAATTGAATATAAATAATGAAATTTATTCGTCAAAAAAAAGTAAGTAGTTAGGGGGAATTTTAATGGAAAATGAAGAGAAAAAAAAGCAAAGTATGAATGTAGCTTCTTTAGTTCTTGGTATTATATCACTTATTACTGTTGGTTTTGCATATATATGTTTACCTACTGGTATTTTAGCTATTGTTTTTGGTGTAAAATCTACTAAAAAAACTGGCAGTAAACTTGGAAAAGCTGGTATGATTATTGGAATTGTTAGCTTATCTATTTTAGCTTTACTTTATATTGGTATTATTTTGATTATTGTTATGAGTAATTTATAATTTATTTTAGATTTTTCTAAAAAAAGAAGCTCTTTTGAGCTTCTTTTTTTTATTCTATTCCTAAATATTCATTGTATGTTGTTTCGCGGTCTACTATTGTTCCATCTTGTTTTATGTCTATTATTCTGTTTGCTACTGTTTGCGTTAATTCGTGGTCGTGTGATGT
>CANQGV010000136.1 GCA_947623475.1 uncultured Clostridia bacterium
TATACGTCTATTCCATCTGCATTAAATTTTAATGTTACTCCAGCTATTGCTGCAGCTCTATTTGCTAAATCTATTAGTTGAGCTCTTACATTTGCTGGTAAGCTATGATAATCTGTTGTATTATTATCTTTCATTATTTGATCAGCTTGTTTAGCTAAATCTAAGATTTGATTACATTTTTCATCTGATAATGGATATTCTTTTAAATATCTTTCCATTTTTAATTTGTCAGATTCTTTCATTCCATATTTTGATCCTATTGCATATAATTCATTTGCAAGTGTTGATGATGTAGCTGCATTAACAACTGTTATAGCTACCATCATAATCATAACAGCTAAAATTGCTATTGCTAAAACTTTTTTCATTTTAAAATTCCTCCTTTAGTATTTTACTAATTTAATAGTTTCATTTATAATATTAAAATTTTAAAGACTTAAATTATTTAATTTTTATAGATCTTTCTCTTATAAAAGATCCTATACCAATTAATGCTACAACAACTATAGCTATTATAACCATATTTGTTAAACCTGTTTCAGGTATAGATGTTGAAGCTACTGGTGTTGTTTCTTCTGGCTCTAGACCTTTTGCTGGTACTACACTAGCTGATGTTGAAACTGTATTATTACCAGATTTTGTTGTGTTTCCAGTTACTGTTTGATTATTTGTAGTATTTCCTGTTTGAGCAGTATTTCCTAATGGTGTTGCTGTATTTCCTGCTACTGGCTGAGTATTCTCTGTTGCAGCATGTGAAACTGGAACTACTGCCATTAGTATACTTGTAAATATTGTTATAATCATTATTACTGAAACTATCTTTTTCATATGTTATCACTTCTTTCTAAAAATCTATTAACATTTTAACATAGTTTAATTTTTTGTGCAAGAATTTTTTATCATTTTTTGTTATAAAATTTTAAGATTTATTTTTATTTTATTTTTATTGATTTAGATCGTATATAAGCTACTATTCCTGCTATTACTACTAGGATTGCTGATACTATAATTATATTTCTTATACCTGTTTTTGGTAATGCCATAGTTGCTGTTCCTTTGTCTCTAGATAATTCTGATGTTGATGATGTTGTTGCAGCTGAAGTTGCTGGTGTTTGTGATGTATAAGAATAAGTTGTTGGATCTTTTTGTGTTCCACTTCCTGAACTACTTCCTGATCCAGAGCCCAAAGTAGTTGCTCCAGAGCCAGCACTTCCTCCAGTAGATTTTGGTGCTGTTATTTTTATTCCTTTTACTGATACATCATTTATTTTTTTATCTACATTTCCATCATCTGCTATTTGAAAATCGTTTAAATAAACATCTCCACTTACATTGGCTGATGCTTTATTAACCACAAATGTAAACTTTAAAACATCAGTATTAGCTTTAGGATTATCTGCTGTTATTACTATTCTACCTGTAAATTTATCATATTCCAAATCCCATCCTGGTTGTTCTTCTAGCTCTACACTATTAAAAATTTTATAATCAAATTCTAAAGTTGTTTCAATTCCTATTGTACCATCTTTTACATTTGTGAATTTACCTAGCCTTAATGTGTATACAGCTTCATTTGTTCCATATTCTATTGTTGTTGGTCCTTCGAAAAATACTTCGATATCTCCTTCATTTGTTGCTGCATTCATTTTAGGTGAAAATACTGATACAATTAAAAACATTAAAATTATTATAATTGATGATAGTTTTAATATTTTTTTCATATGTTTTTCACTTCTTTCTATAAAAATCAATTTAATTTTAACATAGTTTGTTTTTTAGAACAACGATTTTTATATGTCTTTTGTATTACATTTTTGTTACAAAATTATCATTTTATTTTTTTATATATACCATATATAATTTTGTTGTTTTTCAATTTTGATTTAATTTTTACATTTCTAAGTATCATTTTACTTGTTTTTTTATAACCTTTTTTTATATATGTTTCTTTTATTTTTTCATACTTAGGAGGTTTCCTAGATGGTACTCTAAGTTGTGTATTTCCATTTATTGCTTCTTGAACAGGTCTTTCTTCAATTTCAAGTTTTTCCTTACACATTTCAAATAATTCCTGACCTTTTTTTGTTATTGGTAATACAACTGATAAACCTTTATTTTGAGTATCTCTTAATTTTGCATTTTCATCTATTCCCCAAAAATCTCCAATCGTTATATCTGAGCATCTTTCTGGTTTTGCATATATACATTCATAACAATTTTCTCTATAATATAGAGAATTAAAAAAGCCATAATAATATGAAGATTCATCTTTCTTCTTTTTTGCAATAACCTCATTATTATTGTATAGTTCAAGAACAAATCCTTCTTGTGATCTAAAACTTATTTTATCTACTTTTTTATCTGTTAAATATTTTATTTCTTCTTCCAAGTATTTTTGAGGTGGTACACCATGACATACTAAATCTATGGTATATAAATTTTCATATTCTTTATCTAAAAATTTTTTTAATCCTGCTATTTGACAAGGTGTTCCAATAAATAAAACTTTTCTATTTTGTTCTAAATCATTTTTTACTAGTTTTAAAGTGTCTTCTATATAGCTATGAACATATTTTGAGCCTTGTAATAAGTGTAGGTCTTTTTCGTTGTCAACTCGTATATGTTTCACTAATAAATTTTCTTTACCAATAAATGCTGCTCCATATACTGTCCCCCCTCGTTGATTATAAGCTTAGAACATGTTGTTGCAAAT
>CANQGV010000137.1 GCA_947623475.1 uncultured Clostridia bacterium
TCACTCTTTTTAATTCCTGATACTAATAATTCACATCTTATATTCAAATTGTCAAAATATTTTTTGAAATTTTCTAAGTGCTGTGTTGCTAAAATTGCTGTTGGTGCCATTATTGCTGCTTGATAACCAGACTTAACTGCTTTGTATGTAGCACACATTGCTACTACTGTTTTTCCAGATCCAACATCTCCTTGCAATAATCTATTCATTGGATGTTTATCTTCCATATTATTGTCTATTTCTTCTAATACCCTTAATTGTGCTTTTGTTAATTTAAAAGGTAATAAATTTATTATGTCTGACATATGTGCATTTTTATCAAATTGAATTCCTTTTGCTTCATTTATATAATTGTTTTTTAATTCTAACAATGCTAATTGTACAGAAAGTAATTCTTCAAAAACTAATCTTCTTCTTGCATCTTTTATATCTTCTAATTCTTCTGGCATATGAATTCTTTTTGTTGCTGTATTTATGTCTTGTAAATTATATTCTTCTATAATATATTTTGGCAAAGTTTCTGGTAAATTATTTATAACTTCTTTTAGTCCATTTTCTATAATTCTTCTTATAGTATTTTGTGATAATTTATATGTTAATGGATAAATTGGAACTATTTTTCCTGTATTATTTTGTCTATCTTCACTATCAAAAACAGGTGATGAAATAGTTATTTTTCCTCTTATATTAGTTACTTTTCCGTATAATCTATATTTTTCTCCAATTTTAAATTGATTTTTTAAATAACTTTGATTAAACCATATTGCTGTTGCAGAAGCTGTTTCATCACTAACAGTTAATTTATACATTTTTTTACCTTTTAAATATATTTCTGCCATTCTATTAACTGCAACAACCTCTACTAATGCTTCTTCTCCGTCTATACAATCAAT
The DNA here is from genome assembly GCA_947623475.1 of uncultured Clostridia bacterium. Taxonomy (GTDB): domain Bacteria; phylum Bacillota; class Clostridia; order TANB77; family CAG-508; genus CAG-269. The sequence goes on from CANQGV010000137.1 coordinate 894, forward strand.
TAAATCTTTAACTTTACTTCTATCTTCATATGCTCTTGGATAATATGTTATTAAATCTTCTAATGTATTTATTCCTAATCGATTTAATAACATTGCCCTATTAGGACCTACACCTTTTATGTATTTTATATCTTTTTTTAAATCCACTATTTTCTCTCCTTACTTTACAAGGCTTATTATTGCACTTTCCATAGAGTAAAATCCAAACTATCTGAACTAACTAATTTAAATTGTATTCCTTCATAATTACCTTCTATTGCTTCATTTATAGATGCTCCATGTAAATGTCCAAATATACATTTTTTTACATTGTATTTTTTCATTATTTCTACAAATGGTGATTGCTTATTATTAATAATTGGTGGATAATGCATATTTACTATTATCGGCTTATCTTCTCCATATTTATTTATTCCGTCTTTTATTGAAAGTTCTAATCTTCCAACCTCTCTTTTTGTAAGTCTAATATCTTCTTCATCATCAGATTGTATCCAGCCTCTAGTTCCTGCTATTATGTATTTATCATATTCATAACTATTATTATGTAAAAAATCTATATTCTTAAAATTATTATTTTCCAAATAATCTCTCATACTTTTTAAAGTTGTCCACCAGTAATCATGATTTCCTTTTAATAATATTTTTTTGCCTGGTAAACTATTTAAATATTTAAAATCTTCAAATGTATCTTTCAAATACATTGACCATGAAAAATCACCTGGTAATAATACCAAGTCATCTTCTTTGACTTTTGAAAGCCAATCTTCTTTTATTTTTTCTTCATGTTTCTCCCACTTTTCTCCAAATACATCCATAGGTTTATTTTCTTGAAAAGAAAGGTGTAAATCTCCTATTGCATATATAGACATACTCTTCTCCTTTTATTTATTTTTTAAGCATTTAATTTTAAATTAGGTATTGCATTTAAATCTAATTTACTTAATTTACCTTCTATATAATTATAGTATCCTGCTGATGCTATCATTGCTGCATTATCTGTGCATAATTTAATGTCTGGTGTATAAACTTTTAAATTTTCTTTTTCTTGTAATTCTAAAAACTTTTGGCGAATATATGAATTAGCAGAAACTCCTCCACCTAATACTAATGTTTTTAATTCTGTTTGTTTCATTGCTTCTAATGTATTTTCTATTAGTATTTCTGTAACTGTTTTTTCAAAACTAATACATAAATCAGCTTTATTTGTCTCTGGTCTATTATGATTTAAGTTTATAACTGCTGTTTTTATTCCACTAAAACTAAAATCTAAATTATCGAAATGTGTTTTAGGTAATGTTATAGTTGGTTGTCCTTCTTTTGCTAATTTATCTATTTTAGGTCCTCCTGGATAACCTAGTCCTATAACTCTTGCTACTTTGTCAAAAGCTTCTCCTATTGCATCATCTCTTGTTTTTCCAAGTATTTCAAAAGAAGTATAATTTTTCACGTGTACTATTTGTGTATTCCCTCCTGAAATTAGTAAACATATAAATGGTGGCTTTAATTCTTTATAAGTTATATAATTTGCTGCTATATGACCTTCTATATGATTTACTCCTACTAAAGGTTTTTGAATAGCATAACTTAATGCTTTTCCATATGACAATCCCACTAACAATGCACCTACTAGCCCTGGTCCATATGTTGGAGCTATTACATCTATATCTTTAAATTCTATATTTGCTTCTTCTAAAGCTTTTTTTGTAACACGCGAAATAGCTTCTATATGATTTCTAGAAGCTATCTCTGGCACAACTCCT
>CANQGV010000138.1 GCA_947623475.1 uncultured Clostridia bacterium
ATATAGCTGTCATTGTTCTATATCCTAGTGCAAATGTTATATCTCCTGCTACTGCTGACTTCAATGTTGGAACTACTGCATTATTTTTCAATTCTTCTTCCCATGTTCTTTTTCCTCTATTAATATCTCCTAGTCTTTGGACAACTATATTCCCTGCACCTAATTCATTTAAATTTTTTGCTACATTTCTACCATACTCTATTGGTTTATTAAATGGATAATTAAATCTATGAGATACTAATATTGCTAAATTTGTATTTGTACTTTTTTTCTCTTTGTATGAATGTCCATTTACTAAAGCAATATCATTGTCATATACTTCTGTTGAAACAAATCCACTTGGGTTTTGACAAAATGTTCTTACTTTATCTTTGAATGGTCCAACTCTTCCTACAAATTTTCCTTCATACATATATTTGTTGATTTTTTCCATTATTTTATCAGGTAATTCATATCTTACTCCAATGTCTATTATTCCTGTTTTTGTTTTTATATCATGTTTGTTGCATATGTCTACTAACCAGTTTGCTCCTTTTCTTCCTACTGCTAAAACTACATTTTTTGCTTCTATTTCTTTACATTCTTTATTTTCATTATTAACAAATTCTGATGGTTTTATTTTTACTCCTTTTATTTCTCCTTCTTTTACTATAATGTCTTCTACTTTGGTTTCAAACATAATTTCTACACCATTGTCTAATAAGTATTTTTCAATTTTTCCATATAATTCATGACTTTTTTCTGTTCCTAAATGTCTTATTGGTATATCTATTAATGTAATATTTTCTTTTTTAGCTTTATCATATATCTTTTTTACTTCTTCTTTATATTCTGTTCCTTCTAATTTTTTGTCTGCTCCAAAGTCTAAATATACTTTATCTGTATAGTCTATTAACTTTTTAGTTTCTTCTACACCTATATATCTATGTAAATCTCCACCAATATGTATTTCTTCATCATCTGGATTATATAATGATAATTTACCATCTGAAAATGCTCCTGCTCCTGAAAATCCTGATGTTATATTACAAAATGGTTTACATTTTGTACATTTCCCTGTTTTTTCTATAGGGCAGTTTCTATTTTCTACTTTTTTTCCTTGTTCTATCAATAGAATATTTTTAGCTTTGTTTCTTTGTATTAATTCATATGCTAAGAACACTCCTCCTGGTCCTGCTCCTACTACTATTAGGTCATATTTTTTCATATGAATTACCTCCTTTATATGTTTTTACTTTTATATAAACATTTTTCCATATTAAAGGCAGAAGATACACTTCTCCCTTTAGTCTTTAGTTATGCTTCTGGTTCTATCAATCCGAAGTTTTTTCCATCTTTTAATTTATGAATTACATTTACTTTTCCTGTTTCTACATTTATAAATGTTAGAAATGTGTGTGTTGGTTTTTCTTGTAATTCTAATACGGCATCTTCTGGTGAAATTGGTTTTATTTCATAGTAAGATGTTTTTACTATTTCATTTACTATTTCTGGCTCATCTTTTTCTACTTCTAATGCTTTTATACTAGCTTCTCTCATCATTTTTTCTTTTTTTGTTTTTGTTTTTCTTATTTGTCCTTCTAGTATATCTATGTCTTTGTCTATTGCTGCATATAGATCTTTATCCTCTGTAACAGCTCTATATTTTTCTCCATTTGCAGTTACATATATTTCTGCAGTTTGCTCATTTTTTTGTACTTTTAAAGTTACTTCTGCTTGAGCTTCTTCAAAATATTTATCAACTCTTCCTAGTTTTCTTTCTACATAGTCGTTAATAGCATCTGTTACTTCTATTTCTTTTCCTATTGTTTTTACTTTCATTTTTCTTCCTCCTTTTTTACAATGACATTATATATTTATTTTTTATTTTTTTCAACTTTTTATTTTTAATATAAATTTATGTGATTGTTTTTTCTAATCACTCCATTCTAATTCCCAACCAGCAATTATTACAGTGTCTCCTTCACATACTCCCATTTCTTTAAGTTTGTCATCTATTCCTAATTCTTTTAAATTTTTTTGTAAATAATATATTGATTCATTGTCTTCTATATTAACTCTTCCCATTAGTCTTTCTACAGCCTTACCTTCTATAATAAAGTTTTCTCCATCTTTTTCTATTGTCCATTCTTCTTTTTCATCTTCTAATGTGTATATCATTTTTTCTTCTGGCTCAAATAGTTCTTCTTTTGGTAAAGTTTTTAAGACTTCTGAAATGTGATCTATTAGTTTTTCAACACCTTCTCCTGTTACTGCTGATATTTTATATATTTCTAATTTTTCTTTTTTAGCTAATTTCTCTAATTCTTTTAATTGTTCTTCATCTTGTATAACATCAATTTTAGTTGCTACAATTATTTGTTTTCTTTTACTTAATTTTTCACTATATTTTTTTAATTCTTCGTTTATTGTTTTAAAGTCTTCTATTGGATTTCTACCTTCTGTTCCAGACACATCTATAAAATGCAGTAATAACCTTGTTCTTTCAACATGTCTTAAAAATTGAATTCCAAGTCCTACACCTTGACTAGCACCTTCGATAATTCCTGGAATGTCGGCTATTACAAATCCTCCACCTTTTGTTTTTACAACTCCTAAGTTTGGCTCTAGTGTTGTAAAATGATAGTTTGCAATTTTAGG
>CANQGV010000139.1 GCA_947623475.1 uncultured Clostridia bacterium
CATATTTTCTAACATTAAACATTCTTCAAATAATAAAAAAGAAGAAAAAAATAAGCCTGAAAAAACAAAATAAAAAATAAAAAGGTAGAATTTTAATTCTACCTTTTTTATTTTCTTAATTCATCTATTATAACTTTATAATCTGTTGCTTTTAATATTGCTGTTCCTGCAACTAATATATTTGCTCCAGCTTCTTTTACTTTTGGTGCTGTTACTAAATTTATTCCACCATCAACTTCTATGTCTATTTCTAAATCTTTTTCTGTTATATATTTTTTTAATGTTTCTATTTTGTCTATCATGTCTGTAATTAGTGTTTGTCCTCCCTTTCCTGGCTCAACTGTCATTATTAAACAGGTATGGACATATGGCAAAACATCATATATTTCTTCTATTTTAGTTGTTGGCTTTATAGATATCCCTACTTTACAATTATTATCTTTTATTAAATTTATAAATTCCATTACTTCGTTTTTATCTTTACATGCTTCATAGTGAAATGTTATTATATTTGGCTCTATAGTTGAAAAGTCACTTATTGCTTTTTCTACATTTTCAACCATTAAATGCACATCCATTGGTAAATTTGAAATACGTCTAATGTATGATGAATATTCTAACATTTTATTATATGTATCTTTTTCTACAAATTTTCCATCCATTACATCTATATGAAAATAATCAGTTTTAGCAGCTTCTAATCCTAATATTGTTTGTGCTTCTTCTCCCTCTTTCATAGATAAAATTGATGTTGAAATTTCTACCATTTTCTTTCCTCCTTTTGTTTAAGGTCTTGATATATTTTGCAAAATCTTTCATATCTACCTAAATCTATTTTTTTTGTTTCTACTGCTTTTTTTATTCCACATTGTTCTTCTTTGATATGTGTACATCCTATAAATTCACAATTATTCGCATATTTTTTAAATTCCACAAAATATTTATATAAATCCTTTGACTGGATTTCATTTATTTCAAATGTTGAAAACCCTGGCGTATCTGCTATATATGTGTCTTTATCTATTTCATATAATCTAGTTGCAGTTGTAGTATTTTTTCCTCTTTTATTTCTACTACTCACTTCTCCTTCTTCTGTTATTTCTTTGTTAAATATAGCATTTATTAATGTAGATTTTCCTACTCCAGAATTTCCTGCAAAAGCATTCATATTTCCTAGTAATTCTTTTTTTAGTTCTTCTATTCCTATACCTTTGGTCGCTTCCGTTTCTATAACTGTGTACCCTATACTTTTATATGTTTCTTTTATTTGTTTGAATTCTTCTTTTTTGTCTAAATCTGTCTTGTTAAGTACTATAATTGATTTTATATTTAAAAATTCTGCAAATGCTAACTGTTTGTCTAACATTAATAAATCTGGTTTAGGTGATTTACTAGATATTACAAAAATAAGTTGTGTTAAATTGCTTATTTTAGGTCTTCTTATATATACTTTTCTTTTTTCTATTTTATTTATTACAGCTTCTTTTTCTTTTTCATTTATATCAGAAATCTCTACTCTATCTCCTACTACAGGTGAAATATCTTCTTTTTTAAATTTTCCTCTTGCATAGCAAGAATAGATGGTACTTTCCCCATCTACTCTTACATGATACATATTTGATTTATTTTCTATTATTGTTCCTTGCATATTTCTCCTTTTACTTAACTAAAATCAACAGATGATGCTGTGCTAAAGTTAACTGCTTTTGTTCTTGTTTCAGTTTTCTCTCCTGTTATTGTTAAAGTTAATGTTGTTGCTCCTTTTCCTGTTATAGAAGCTGTTTTATTTGTATCATTTCTTCCTGCTGATGTTCTAAGTAATTCTTTTCCATTTTCATCTTTAATTACTATATTTACATTACCTGTAGAAGTATCACCATCATTTCCTTCTGATCCTTTATATTCTCCCATTATTGACTTAATATTTATTGATACAGATATTGTTTTAGCCTCATCATATTGATTTACTGTAATTGTAATAGATGACCCTACATTTACACTTTTTCCTGCGTCAATACTTTGTTTTATTATTTTTCCGTTTTCTTTTGAAGTATCTTCTCCTGTTGCTACTGTAACTTTCAATCCTGCTGATTCCAATTCAGATTTTGCTTCTGCTTGTGTTTTTCCTATTACATTAGGAACTGTTACTTGTTGTATTCCTAAACTTACATGTATCTTCAAAGTATCTCCTGCATAAGCTTCTGTATCTGGATCAGTTTCTTGGCTTATTACATAACCTGCTTCTACTTTATTATTATTTTCTTCTACTACTTCTACTTTTAATTTTGCTTCTTCTATAGCTTTAATTGCTTCTTCTTGTTTCATTCCTACTACTTTTGGCACTTTTGTTTTTTCTGCTCCTAAACTTACTACTACTTTTACTGTACTCTTTTGTTTTACATTATTATATTTTTCCATATATGTTGGATCTTGAGATATAATATGGTTTACTTCTACGTCTTTATTATATTCTTCTTTCTCAACTTCAAATTTTAATCCTACTTCTTCTATTTTTCTTTTTGCTTCTTCTTTTTCTAATCCTACAACATTTGGTAATGCTACTTCTGGTGGATTAGTAATAGATAGTACTCCTAAAGTTCCTCCTAATGCAAGTGCAAATAGTAAAAT
>CANQGV010000140.1 GCA_947623475.1 uncultured Clostridia bacterium
GAAGGTACAGCATATGAAATAGAAGAAATAGAACCACCTTCAGGATATAGACTATCTAGTTTAAAAATGACATTTGATTTACCAGATGCGTGGGGACATGAATTTAATTTTGTTGATGAACCTACAGAAGGAGGAGAGTATAAAGCAAGAATAAGTAAGAGAGGATTACAAGAAATATATTCATACACTGAAACAGTAGATGGTTGGTGGAACTGGGGAAGTGAAGGAGCACTTGCTCAAAATCCACCTGGTAGAGGTACTCCTTGGGGAAGTGGAGAAAGAATTTTCCGTCTTGTTCAAATAGATCCAAGTCTTATAAACCAAGTAGCTTCTGAAATACAGAGATCAACATTAAACTGGGGTTATAATGCCAGTAATGGAATTACACACTATTGGAATCCGGCAAAAGGAACTACATGTTGTGCTGAAGGTGCTGACTGGGTTTATCATGAAGTACTAAAAAGAGCAACAGAAGCACATTTAATTGATCCAAATAGCTATACAGGTAGTGCTTGGTGCTTAGGTGGAGGAACTTTTATGGCTAGTGATCAATTAAGAAATATGAGTGCATTAGCTCAGACGCGTCCAGATATAGTTGTGGAAGTAGGCAGAGAAAATGCTAGGCCTGGAGATTTCGTATTAAACTGGGGACATTCACAAATAGTTAGAGGAAATATTCAAGAAACAAAAATAGAAGATACTTCAAAATTACTAGGAGGAGGAAAATTTGTACTAAGAAATAAAACAACAAATGAATTTGTAAGACGCCCTAAGAAAGCTATAGAAGCAGAGAAAAACGACATGGGAGTGACTGGACCTGAAAATGCATATGATGCAGAAACATGTACATATTACATATCAGAAAGTGATTATTTACCTTCTGAATTAGTATATAATGAAAAATCAAGAAAATATAAAAGTATAGTTATATTTGAAAGCGTAGAGGATAAAATGCTAAACTTCGAAGGACTTAAAGCAGGAGAATACGAAATAATAGAGGTTGATTCACCGCCAGGATATACAGTCAGCGAAGAATATGTAAAATATACTACTCTACCAGACAAAAACGATGAAGAAGTTCAATTTATTAATAGATCTGGTCCAAATGGATCTTTTAGGAAAGTAATTGAAGGAACAGAAGTAGGATTGGTAGATTTTGAATTTCAACTAATATTACATCCAATAGTGGAAGAATATAAAGATGACATAAATCCAGCAATATTCCCAAATACATATCAAGGACCAGAGTCAGATCATGCATTTAAATTATGCTCTGATACAGATGGTTATAATGCTGAAACTGGAAAATGTATGCATGGTAAAGATCCATCTCATATAAATGAATTTGCTAATGAAAAAGTTAAATACAATAAAGCAGTTCAAGAAGCAAATAAGTGGCATGCAAGAAGAAAGCAATTCGTAGACGAAATTAACACAAGAGGAATAGTTACAGACGAAGATGGATATGCAGACTTAAAACCATTAACTATAATTAGGGATGATGATAAAGGCTGGATAGACATAAAAGAAACAAGTGTAGGTGGAAATCCATATTTTAATCTAAAAAATGATGATGGATCAGATAGAATAATGAGGTTAGAATATCATAAAGACAATGTTATGGAAAACGAAAGAAAAAGATTCGATATAGAAGGATTAATATGGGAAGATGTACGACAAGGTAAGAGAAATTTAAAAAACGATTTATATGATGAAGGAATAGAAGATCTAGTACATCCAATAGAAGTACGAATGAAAAAGAATGGTGAAGAAAAAGGAACAGGAGTAGTAACAGATGATGGACATTATAGAGTAAGATTTGGTGGGGATAAAGGAGAATATTTAAAAGAATTCTTAAATGATAAAACAGGATGGTATATAGAATTTACATATAATGGAATTGTTTTCCAAAATGTAGAAGTTAATCTAGGAGATGATTACGGCTCAAAAGCAGCAGAAGTACCTGAAGATAGAGATAAGATGAATGCTGACTATTCAAGAATAGTGGCAGGAACAGGAGACTTTAGTGAATCGAGTAGAGGAACAGTTGAATATTGGAGACCTCCTGATGAGCATACAGAAAAATACAAATCAAAGACACGATATGAAGGTAATATTTCAGGTGAGCTATCGCTTGATGAAGGACAAACAGAAAATATTGGAGATGGAAAATATAATGTTAGAAAGGTACAGAAAATAGAATATGACCAAGCTTACGAAAACCCTAATGATACAACAAGTGCAGATAATTGTTATTATATAAACAACAAAGAAACTTTGGAAAAATACCAAATAACAGCTACAACAGAACAAGCAGGGTATGAAGGTTTTGAACCATATGATGTAACAATTGATAGAATTGAAAATGTAAACTTAGGATTATACAGAAGAGAACAACCAGATTTAAGTGTTATAAATGACATTTATCAAGTAAAAGTAAGATACAATGGACATCAATATACATACCAATATGGAGAAAAAACAAGTGAAAGTGAAAAGGGAATAGGTTTAGACAAGAAAGAAGTTACATATCCTGATGGAAAAGATATACCATATAACCAAGGCTCATCATTTGACGTAGGAGTTAAATTCCAAGAC
>CANQGV010000141.1 GCA_947623475.1 uncultured Clostridia bacterium
TAAATCAGCATAAAACATATCTCCTCTTTTTATTTGCATTTTCTTCACTCCTAATATTGATAGATTATCAAGATTAATTGTTGTACCTAATATTTCTAAGTTTCAAGTAAAGATTTATTTTATCTCTACTTTATTATATACTATGTAAACTGTTGTTTTTTTGTTCACGTCTTCTATTTCCATCTTTATTGGATTTCCAGTTGTTTTATCAATATACAAAGTTTTATTTTTCATATATTTATTATCATTTTTAGAAACTGCCTTTAATATTATCTGCTCGCTATTTTCTTCTGACTTGCCTTCTTTTGGATTTTCCTTAAAATCTTTTATAAATGTTTCTAAATCCATATCATTTTCTGATATATTATTACATTCTTCAAATATTTTGTTTAAATTTAATTGCGTATTTTCCAATGTTATTTTATTACCTTGTTTTATAATTTTAACCCCTTTTAAATTTTCTGGCTCTAAAACCTCTTGTATGGATTTATCTTCTTTATTTGTATATTGTTTTCTCATTTTATATTTATTTTCATTTTTATTACTTATTACTGTTACTTCTATTTCAGCTTCATATTCTTGCATATTAAAAATATCTTTAACACTATCTTGATTGATATTATTATTCCCAATTTTGTTATTTTTAACCTTAAAAATAAATAAAATAAAAAAAACAAAAATAGCAAGTATTATAAAAATAATAGTTCTTTTTTTCATGTTACACCTCCAAAAAAAAGATATTACATATTATTTATATATGTAATATCTTTATTCTAAATACTTTCAAAATATTCATCTACTTTATTTAGCAATTCTTCTTTATTTTCTATTTTATTTATACTATTTCTAAAGTCACTAGAATTTCTTAAATTTTTAGTATACCAAGCAATATGCTTTCTCATTTCTTTAATTCCTACTTCTCCTTTTATTTCGATTGCTAATTCTATATGTTTTTTTATAATTCTTAAACGTTCTTCTTTAGTAATTGGTGGAAGATATTTACCTGTTTCCAAATAATATCTTATTCTTTCAAAAATCCAAGGATTTCCAAAAGACCCCCTTCCTATCATTATTCCATCTACTCCTGTATATTCTAACATATGCTTTGCTGTTTTTTCATCAACTATATCTCCATTACCTATTACTGGTATTTTTACTGATTCTTTTACTTTTTTTATTTTATCTAAATCAGCTTGTCCTGAATAAAATTCGCTTCTTGCTCTTCCATGAATCGTTATAGCTGATACTCCTAATTCTTCTGCTCTTTTTGCTAATTTATCTGCAACAAAAGTGTTTTTATCCCACCCTGTTCTCATTTTTAAAGTTACTGGAACATTTGAATTTTTAACTACTGATTCTATTATTTCTGATGCTTTATCAATATCTTGTAATAATCTACTTCCATCTCCATTTTTTACTACTTTTGGAACTGGACATCCCATATTTATATCTAGAATATCTATTTTATATTTAGTATTTAAAAGTTTTGTAGCATATGCCATCGTTTCTGGATCACTTCCAAATATTTGACAACTTACAGGTACTGTTTCTCCTGTTGTGTTTAAAATTCTTCCTGTTTTATGATCATTATAGTATAAACCTTTACTACTTATCATTTCTGTACATACTAATCCTGGGTTAAATTCTTCACAAATTCGACGAAAAGGCAGGTCTGTTACACCTGCCATTGGAGCTAATATTAAATTGTTTTTTAATTTTATATTTCCTATTTTCACTTAAGTTAACCTCCGACAAATATTGTCTTCTGTCTTTTACTACTTATATTCATCAATATAGCAACACATATAAAATTTGTAATTAATGAACTTCCTCCATAACTTATAAATGCTAGTGGAACTCCTGTTATCGGTAATAGTCCCATTACCATTCCTATGTTTTCTACCATATGGAATAAAAATATTCCTGCTATTCCTGTGGCTATTAAAGTTCCTGCACTATCTTTTGCTGTTTTTGCAACATACAGTGCTCCAGTTACAAATAGAACATACAGAATTATTATAGTTGCTGCTACTAAAAATCCCATTTCTTCTCCAATAACTGAGAATATAAAGTCTGTTGTTTTTGGGTATAAAAATCCAAGTTGTGTTTGATTTCCTTTAAGTAATCCCATTCCTGTAAGCTGTCCTGCACCTATTGCTAACTTAGACTGAATTATATTGTACCCTGCTCCTCTTGGATCTGATTCTGGATTTAAATATATATCAATTCTTTTTTGTGCATGTTCTGGCAATAATTTTTGTCTTGTATATGGTACTGCTATCAAAGTTATTACTATTGTAACTAATAGAGATAAAGCTATTATGTATTTTTTATCAATTCCTGATACAATTAACATTAATCCTGTTGCTATTATAAAAGCTGTAGCTGTTCCAAAATCTGGTTGTCTAATTATTAAAATTGTTGGTATCAATACTACAAATAATACTAACAATACTCTTGATATTCTACTAATATCTTCTTTATAGTTAGTTTGTATTTTATTTATTATAAATGTTAAAAATAAAATTACAACAGGCTTTGCAAATTCAGATGGTTGAAATGAAAATCCTCCTATATCAAACCAACTGCTTGCTCCATTTACTTTTTTTGTAAATAAAACAGCTATTAACAAAATTACACATATTCCATACAGCACTGGTGATATTTTTACTAACAACTCATAATCTACAAATAGTATTATAAATAATGCTACTAAACTAATTCCCAACCATATCAATTGTTTGGTAAATTCACCATTTTCTGATTCTTGTGTTGCTGAAAATAATGCTACAATTCCTATCGCTGTTAGAATCAAAGCTATTATTAATAAACTCCATTGAATATTTTTTAACTCTCTTTTTCTCATTGCTCTCTCTTTTTCCTATTATATTTTTTGCATTTACATGCATTTTCTTTTGTTTTATTTTTTACTATTTTTTTTCTTTGTTGTGTTCTGTTTTTTTACTT
>CANQGV010000142.1 GCA_947623475.1 uncultured Clostridia bacterium
TAAATATTTCTAACATCATTAACAAGTTTATAATTATCTAAAAATTTTTCAGCTATAAATTTAGCACGTAAAGGGTCACCAGGCATAATAACAGTTTTTGCAAAATCACCTGGATTAGCATTATTATGTACTGTAGCCATAAAAAAACCTCCTTTAATTAAAATCTAACATAAGTATAACAATAAACAATAAAAAAATCTAGACTTTTTAAAACGAACATAAAATTATTTAGCATTATTGTTTTACCTAATTAAAATTTTGTTCTCTTGTTTTTATGCTTGAAATATAATATACTCTTAGTATAATAATTTCTGACAAAATAAATATAAAAATAGGAGGGAATATTATGAGAATATTAAGAAACAAATTAGGAATCGATTTACCAATAAGAACTGAAAAAAATTTTCCAGCTAAGGGAATAGAATTTATTGATTTAGTACCATTAACATTAGATCCAGAAATATTTAGAAAAATTACAAACAATTTTATACAAAAAATAAAAAGTAAGAATTATGAATTTGATTATATAATAGGGCCAGAAGCTAGAGGATTTTTATTTGGAACAGCAGTTGCAAAAGAATTAGGTGTAGGATTTATACCTGTCAGAAAACAAGGAAAATTACCACCTACAACTGTAGAAAGCGAGTTTGCATATAATAAAGAATATGGACTAGATAGACTAACTTTGCCAAAACTTGCAGATGATGAAGGATATAAAGGAAAAAAATTCTATATAATAGATGATATATATGCAACAGGAAATACAATAAGAGCAATAAAAGAAGAAGTAAAAGAACTAGGTGGAGAAGTAGTTGGAACAGGAGTAATTATAAATATTGTAGAACTAAATAATGATAGAGATATGTACTCAATGTTAGATGTAAATGAAGAGTAAAAAATAAACAAAAAAATACATGAAAAAAGTTGCAAAATTATGTAAATTATGGTATAATAATAGGTGGAGAGCAATTTTTGAAATATCTATAAAATAGATAAAAAAAGGAGGATGTCAAATGAATAGAAAAGTGTTATTTATAACAGCTTTAGTAATCATTTTATCAATATGTTTTGAAAGTGTAGGGTATGCTGCTGTACCATTATTTAAAATAACAGCAGAAACAAATAATCTAAATAATGTATCACAAACTAGAAATTTAAATTTAAGTCAAGTTTATAGTTCAGACAGCAAACAAGAAGCAACAATAGCAACAAGTGATAGATTTGATAAGGATATAGTAAAAAATATAGATAATGTATATTTATCAAACCTACCAATAAAAAGAAACTATAAAATGGGAGAACAATTAGATTTAAAAGGTGGGAAATTACTTGTAAAATATAAAGATGGTAAACAAGAAAAAATAGATTTAACAGCAGAAGGAGTGACAATACTAGGTTATGATTCTTCAAAATCAGGATCACAACTATTAACAGTAGAATACTATGGAATACAAGCAGCTCTTAGATTCGCTGTAAATGTTGCAGAACTTGAAATACAATATATATACGTAGTAGTAGGACCAAATAAAACAGAATATAAACAAGGTGAAGCTTTAGACCTAACAGGTGGATATGTAACAATGAGAAAAAGTGATAACCAAATTTACTCAGTAAAAATGACAGACCCAGATGTACAAGTAACAGGTTACAATCCAAATCAAATAGGAAGACAAACATTAACAGTACGTTATAAAGGAAAAACAACAGCATTCCAAGTAAATGTAACAAGCAAAGAGCCAACAGTACAATATATATATATAGTAAGAAGACCAAATAAAACAGAATATAAACAAGGTGAAGCTTTAGACCTAACAGGTGGACTTGTAACAATGAGAAAAAGTGACGGACAAATATATTCAACATCTATGACAAATAAAGATGTACAAGTAACAGGATATAATCCAAATAAAGCTGGAACACAAACATTAACAGTACATTATAAAGGAAAAACAACAACATTCCAAGTAAATGTAAAAGCAGAGCCTACAGTAGAATATATATACATAGTGTTAGGACCAAACAAAACAGAATATAAACAAGGTGAAGCATTAGACCTAACAGGTGGATATGTAACAATGAGAAAAAGTGATGGACAAATATATTCAACACTTATGACAAATAAAGAAGTACAAGTAACAGGATACAATCCAAATAAATTAGGAACACAAACATTAACAGTACATTATAGAGGAAAAACAACAACATTCCAAGTAAATGTAACAAGCAAAGAGCCAACAATACAATATATATACATAGTAGTAGGACCAAACAAAACACAATATAAACAAGGTGAAGCTCTAGACTTAACAGGTGGATTTGTAACAATGAGAAAAAGCGATAACCAAATCTATTCAGTATATATGACAGACCCAGAAGTACAAATAACAGGATATAATCCAAACAAAATAGGAACACAAACATTAACAGTACACTATAAAGGAAAAACAACAACATTCCAAGTAAATGTAGTAAGTAAAGAATTAACAATACAATATATATACATAACAGTAGGACCAAAGAAAACAGAATATAAGCAAGGTGAAGCTTTAGACTTAACAGGTGGATATGTAACAATGAGAAAAAGCGATAACCAAATCTATTCAGTAAAAATGACAGACCCAGAAGTAAAAATAACAGGATATAACCCAAATAAAATAGGAAAACAAACATTAACAGTATATTATAGAGGAAAAACAACAACATTCCAAGTAAATGTAGTAAACAATGAACTTACAGTAGAAAAAATATATATAGTAAGAGGACCAAGCAAAACAATATATAAACAAGGTGAAGCTTTAGACTTAACAGGTGGACTTGTAACAATGAGAAAAAGCGACGGACAAATATATTCAACATCTATGACAAATAAAGATGTAAGAATAACAGGATATAACCCAAATAAAATAGGAACACAAACATTAACAGTAAGCTATAAAGGAAAAACAACAACATTTAATGTAACAGTAGTAAGCAAAGAGCCAACAGTAGAATATATATACATAGTATTAGGACCAAACAAAACAGAATACAAAAAAGGTGAAGCTTTAGACTTAACAGGTGGATATGTAACAATGAGAAAAAGCGATG
>CANQGV010000143.1 GCA_947623475.1 uncultured Clostridia bacterium
CATCTAAGTACATATTACTTCCAACTGTTGCTTTTATTTTATAATATGTTTCTGTATCATTTTTTGCATTTGGTGTAGCTATTGTTTTTACTTCTGGTGTTGGTGCTGTTTGTACTTCGAGTTTATCTTCTTCTGACTCTTCTTCATCTTCTATTTCTTTATTTTCTGATTCTTTATTTTTATTTTCTATTGTCGTATTTTCTGTTGTTGTATTTTCTTTTTGTTCACCAGTTGTTTCTTCTTTAATTTCATTAGTTGCTTTTTCTATTGTTTCATTTGCTGCAAAAACTATGGGCATAAAGAAATTTGCAATAAAGATTATTAATATAAAAATGCTAATAAATTTTTTCTTGTTCATTCTTCTCACCTTTTTACTTAATATTTATTTATCCCCTTTATAACAATTTAAATATCTATATTGTTCAATTTTTATTATAATATTCTAACTAAAATTTTTCAATATTTATTTTTAAATAACATTTATTGACATTATTTTTTCTTTATTATGCTGTTTTCCAATTCATTACTATAATTCCTATTATAACTAAACTTGCTCCTATTATTCCTTGTACACTTATATTTTCATTGAATATAACTTTAGAAGC
Source organism: uncultured Clostridia bacterium (assembly GCA_947623475.1). Taxonomy (GTDB): domain Bacteria; phylum Bacillota; class Clostridia; order TANB77; family CAG-508; genus CAG-269. Next base: position 606 of record CANQGV010000143.1, read on the forward strand.
AACTAGTGTTAATATTTGTACTATTCCTGTAGAAATTGGCATTATATAACTTAAGTCAAACATTACTACCAATCTTGTAAATAATAGAAAGCTTCCAAGATAGCATACAAAACCTGCTAAACTTATTAAACTTATTCCAAAATTCATAGTTCCATTTTCAAAAGCTAAACTTCCTGGATTTCCTCCTTTTTTCATTAAAATTAATCCTGATAAAGTTAAAATTAAATATATAATTATTAATATGATTTGCATAGTATTTTTACTCCTTTTTTCCATTTTTTATCTCATTCCTCTCCATTTTATTTGAGCAATTATTTTGATTTTTCTGTTTCTTTTACTATATATATAGGTCTTCTTTTTACTTCTAAATATGTTTTTGATAAATATTGTCCAATAATTCCTAATGAAAATAATTGAATTCCTCCTATAAAGAATATAATACACGCTAGTGAAGGCCATCCACTTGTAGGATCTCCAAATATTAATGTCTTAACAATTATAAACACTATAATTATAAAAGAAACTAAGCAAAATATCAATCCTATAATTGAAGATATAATTAACGGTATTGTTGAAAATGCTGTTATTCCTTCTAGAGCATATTTAAACAATTTCCAAAAAGACCATTTTGTTTCTCCTGCTACTCTTTTAATATTTTCATATTCTATCCATTTTGTTTTATATCCTACAAAACTGACAATTCCTTTTGAATATCTATTATATTCTTTCATTGATATAATTGAGTCTACAACTTGTCTTGTCATCAATCTATAATCTCTAGCACCATCTACCATTTCTATTTCTGACATTTTATTTATTATTTTATAAAACATTCTTGCAAAGAAACTTCTAATTTTAGGCTCTCCTTTTCTTGTAACTCGTCTAGTCCCTACTACGTCATAGTTTTCTTCCTTTATAGCATCATACATTTTTCTTAATATTGATGGTGGATCTTGTAAATCTGCATCCATCAATGTTACATAATCCCCTTCTGAAGCTTCTAAGCCAGCATACATTGCAGCTTCTTTGCCAAAATTTCTTGAGAAAGAAATATATCTTACTTTTTTATCTTTTTTATTTAACTCTTTTATTACATCTATAGTCGTATCTTCTGAGCCATCATTTACAAAAATATATTCAAATTCAATATCTTTAAAGTCCTTTTTTCTTACTCTTTCCATCTCTTTGTAAAATAATGGTATTGATTTTTCTTCATTATAACATGATATTACTACTGATATTTTTTCCATATTATTTTTCTTCCTTCTTTTTATCTAACATTTTAATTTTATTATTTTCTTGATCTTTAGTATCAATTTCTTTCTTTTGTTTTAAAAATGGTATGAATATTATAATAGGTATCATTAGTGCTAAAATAAATACATATCTTAAACTAAATGCTATTGGTGCTGCTAACATTATTGTTCCCCATGTTGCTATTCCTGGTAAATATATCAATAAATTTTTATATCTTTTTTTATAAAGTGTTATTATTGCACTAAATAAAGCTATAAATAAAAACAATGCCGAACTTACTGCTTTGGTTGGAGTTACAATATTTCTCATTGAATGTCCTGACAATTTTTGTATATAATCTGCTTGTGTAAACTCTATTTCTCCTACTTCTTTTTGATCTTTATTCCCCCACATTTGTGGATTTATATATGCATCCATTGTAGCTTTATTTACATCCCAAAATCCTAATGTATTTAATAAATATGCTTTTACATAATCTCCTGGAGCTTTTGTTAATATTTTTAACCACATTTTCAAAAACTCATTTTTGTTTTCCATTAAAAATACATTGTTGAATTCTGAATTCCATTTTATAGGATCAACTAAAAGTGGATTATATTTGTTTTTTATTGTTTCCATTTTACATATATTATTGATGAACTCTTTTTGTTGATCTGTTAATTTTTCTTCATCGTTTGCAACTACATAACAAATTTGTTGTAGAGGTACTCCAAAACTTTCTACTGTTTCTGTTCCTGCACTTAATCCTACTTTTTTAAATACTGGTCCTTGTACTATATATGTTAAAACTATTGTAATAATAGAAGATATTATAAATGCTTTTTTTCTATTATAAGTAAATATCAATATTAAAGTTACTGCTGTACCTACATATATTCCATTATTTCTTAGGAAACATACTAACAATAATAATATTAAATATTTAATTATTCCACTTATTTTTTCTAAGTTTTTTCCATCTTGATATACAATTTCTGCTATGAATATGGAAAATGCAAATAGTGCTAAACAAAATGGAGTATCTTTCCATATTGAAAGTGCATATAATGGCATTAGTCTAATAAATCCAAATAATAAAGTTACTATTACTATATATTTTGTTGCTATACCTTTTTTATATAACCAATATACTGAATAAGATACTAAAATTAACATCACTAATATTTGACATATTGCAAATAAATTCATTCCTAGTTGATATGAACTAATTGCTTTTCCAATTGTTAAAAATAATTTTAAAATTAGTGTATATAATAGAGGGTTACGATTAGTTAATGGTGTTACGGATAAAGCTTCATTTATTGAAGATATTGTATCAACATATATTCCTCCAGAAAAATATGACAATATTGTAGGTAACCAACATATAAAAATTACTACTAATATTATAAAATAAATTTTTATATTTTTTTCTTTTCTTTTTTTCTCATATATTGTACTTTCTAATTTGTCAGATATATATTCTAATAAAGATATTACTAAATAAGTTATAACTAGTGCTACAAAAAATATTATTATATTTTTTACTTCCATGTTTTTAAAGTAAACTGTACTCATATTTGCTCTAGCTAGTTCTCCTGAAAATTCTATCATACTATCTAACATTATTACTGCTGCAAATATTAAACACAATAAAACTTTAAATATTAAATATATTTTCTTTTTCATTATTTAATTTCCTTCTTATGTTAAAATTTAATATCAATTTTTAGTTTATCTACTAAAAATCTGTAAGTTCTAATATAAATCATTGGCATGTTCCATTTATATAATATTGATACTCCCCATAAAGCAAAATGTTTGAATCCTTTTTTTATTGAATATCTAAATGTTAAGAATGGATTTTTTCTCCACGTTGGGAAATTTTTATTTAAATATTTTATAGTATCTTTTGTCATTTTTTTAATGTTTATTTTTTCATCATAAGATGCTCTATACATTACTGATGTACCTAAATGCAAAAATGCCATTAAATCTAAAATATATTTCATCTCATCATATTTTTTAGTTTGCTTATAAAATTTTTTTACTTCTAATAAATATTTTTTCAAATTTTTTACATCTTGCTCATTGACACTATGTATTTGAGAATCATTTCTTAAATAATAATGATATAAAACATCTGGTACAAAAGCTACTCTTTTTGCTATTGTAACTAGTTCCATTAATAACATAGTATCATTAAATCCTCTAAGTGGTAAGAAGTTTATATCTTTTAACATTTCTCTTCTATATGCTTTGTTCCATGGTGCTGGATTTACAAATGCTATAAAATCATCATCACTTTTTATTTCTTTTACACATTCTCCAAATCCAGCTATATCAGTTGATGTAACTTTTCCTGTTTCTAAACTTATTCTTTCAAATGCACATACTACTAAATCTGCATTATTATTTTTTGCTGCTTTATATAATTTTTCTGCCCAATTTAATTCGACATAATCATCTACATCTACAAATGTAACATATTCTCCAACTGCTCTTTCTAATCCATAATTTCTTGATGTAAATTCTCCTCCGTTTTCTTTATGAAAAGCTCTTATCTTATCTGGATATTTTTCTGCATATTCATCTACTATTTGTGGTGCAGAATCTGTTGAGCCATCATCTACACATATTATTTCTATATCTTTTAACGTCTGATTCACTAATGCATCTAAACATCTTGGAAGATATTCTTCTAAATTATATATTGCTGCTACAATTGACAACTTAACTTTTCTTTGACTCATTAATTTTTTCCTCCAAGTTTTCTACTTTTTTCTTTAATAAAGATACTTCTTGAACTAATAATTTACTTTTTTGGTTTTCTTTTGATAGTATTATTGTTAAATTAAATATCAAATAAAATGCCATAAATATTGTTATACAAAATATCATATTTGATGGAGTTGCAAATCCTAATTTATTTGATATCCATTCTATCATTTGTGGAACTAGTACACATATAATTAATGCTACTCCTGTTATTAACCAAAATATTGAGAATGACACACTTATTTTTTTATTTCTTATTGATTTTAATATTAAAAACATATATATAAGAGTTATTACTATCAATGCTATTCTTAGTGTTAATGACATTAGATTATCCTCCTTTTTATTTTAATTATTTCTTTTTATTTTTTCCTCTAAATATACTGTCAACAATTATTGCTAATGATACTTTAATCATATATAAAGTACTTGTCCCTATTGTTACAAATGATTTTCCAGCAACTCTCTCTCTCATATTTACAGGTTTTTCAGTAACTTTATACCCTAACTTTAATAATGTTGCTGTACTTTCTGGCTCTGGATAATCTGATGGATAATCACTTGCAAACTCTTCAATTACTTTTCTATTTCCTGCTCTAAAACCTGATGTTGGATCTGTAATTTTTTTATGCCAGAAAAGTTTTATTATAAAAGATATTATATTCTTTCCTAACCTTCTCATAAATGTTGATTTAAATTCACTTGTATTTTCATCTAAATAACGTGATCCTATGCAAAAGTCTGCTTCTTTTTTTATTATAGGCTTACATATTGTATCAACATATTGTACGTCGTGTTGTCCATCTCCATCATATTGAATTGCTATATCATAGTCATTTTCTAATGCGTATTTATAGCCTGTTTGCACAGCACCTCCAATTCCTAAATTATGAATTAAGTTAATATGATTTAAATTATTTTCTCTTAATACATTTAAAGTATTATCTTTCGATCCATCATTAATAACTACATAATCTATTTTGGGATTTTTTTCTTCTACTTCTTTACATACTCTTAATATATTTTCTTCTTCATTATATGCAGGTATTATTAGTAGTACTTTTTCCTTCATTTTAAAATCCTTTCCTTTCTTGGTTTGCTTAAAGAATCTTTATTTAATTTATAGTGTATATATATTGTGCTTTTTCCTTATTTTCATATTTAACTGATAAATTAAACTTCTTTTTTTGTTCTTCACTTATTTGTTCATTTGTATAATAATATTTAACATTTAAATCTTTCAAATTTTGATAAGTTAAATGTGCCTCGTAAATATCTGTTCCAAGTAATTTAAATTCTGTATGGTCACTTAATATAATACTTATATGTGCATAACGATTATATACATCTTCGTATTTTTTATCTGGATCAACAATATTTAACCATTCAAAGTTTGGATATTGATGTACTCCATTTAGTGTGATTACATTATTTGCAATTAAATATTGTCCACTTAAGTTGTGTCTACCACTCCATATTGCATTTTCATCTTCTTTTTTTATTTCTTGTATTTTCTTTGATATTTCTGTGTCTGTAAATATTTTTGTTCCTGATACTACAGGGTTTACATTTATACCTGCAATTATTGCTATTCCACACATCACCATACACCATGCTCTTTTATTTCCATTTAATAAAAAGAATGTCATTGAAAATACCATTACAGCTATAATTTCTAACTTAAAGTTTGTAACTAATTTTTCATATCCTAATTGTTTTAATAACACAATAGATGCTATTGCTGATATTCCTGCAATTATTGCTGCTTGAACATTATTTATTTTTTTTGTTTCACTTGACTTTTTCATCATCATAATTGTTAATAATGTTCCAACTATTCCCATTACTACTGCCAATCTTTTTTCCATTGTGAAATATAATAATGTTATCCTACTTAAAAATTTAGGAAAACCTACAAAGTTCCATATCAAGTATAATACAAATAATATACTTAAACTAATAATTAGCCCTTTGTTTTCGTCTTTTTCTTTTTTTATTCCTTTTAGGTTTACTATCAATAAAGTAATTAAACCTATAAATGGATAAATATATGAGCTCATTTCACATAAATTTATATTTGGATCTTCTATATTTGGTAAATATATACTTATTAAATAAGCTATAAATTCTTTTAGTTTTAATTTTCCACCTGTTTCAAATCTACTTCCGTGGGTAAACTGTACTCATCATTATTTTTATATCATCTTTTGATACTATTAAAAATCTTGCTATAATTGCTAAGACTAAGAATATAGTTCCACCCATTATCATGTAGTCTTGTTTTTTTAATTCTTTTCTATGTTTTATAAAATCATTTAACATAAATATTGCCATTATATATGCAAAAGGTACTTGATACGCAGGATATAATTCAAATGCAAATGCTGGTAAACAAATTAAAATGCCTAAAGCTATCAGTAGCTTTTTCCATAATTTCCAATCTAAATTTTCCATATAATATCCAAATAAAACTATAACTGCAGCTCCAAACATATATGCTTCTGCTATTGCTGTACTTATCCACCACATTACAGCAGGAGCTAGTGCCAACATAAGTCCTCCTGTAATAGCTAATAATTTGTCTTTTTTACTTATTTTTAATACTAACTCTATTGATACCATTATTAAAGCTACTACTTTTAATGACCAGTAGAATGCAAAACCATATTCTTGTCCTAATAATAGAAATCCCCAAGTTAATGGTCTTGATATTGCTGTAATATCTTTTACTGGTGCTGTTGACATTAAAATATTTACATGTCCTTGTGCTATATCTTTATTATATATTCCTTCTTCACCATTAGCTTGTGATATTGCTATAGGTGTTTGAATTAACCATTCATCTGAACGTATTGATCTTGCTTTTCCAAATATTATATCTGTTTCTTGATTTTCTCCTAAAAAACTTCTCCATGAGTCCATTGAAGAAAAATTTATTTTACCTATTACTAAAACAATTAACACTATTCCTGCAATTATATAACGATATTTGAGTAACCATTCTAAAACTTTTTTTAATATATCACTATATTTATTAAGCACTTTATAAATTAGTATTACTGCATAAATACCATAAATAAAACATACTCTTATAGCTGTTGCTTTATTTATGCTTATTGTTCCATATATAAATATATCTATTATAAATGGCAAAATTAATAATGCAATTATTTGAAAAATCTTATTTTGTATTATATTTTTTAGTTTTTCCATAATTAGCTCCTATTTTTTCTTATTCATTTTCTCTAATTGAACATATTTTGAAACTTCAAGTTCATATCTTTCATGATATTGTTTTACAACAGTATCTAAAATAACTCCACATTGTGCAACTATAAGGGCAATTGTCATAATTCCTGTTGCAAGAATTGCTGATGGTACTTTTGTTATATAACTTGTTTCTACAAATTCTAAAATAACAGGTACTCCTATAATCAAACCAATAATAGCTATAATTAAGGCTATTCTGCAGAAAAATTGTCTTGGTTTAAAATCTTTATACATTTTTATAATAGTTTTTATTACTTTTATTCCATCTCCTACTGTATTTAGTTTTGATTCACTTCCTTCAGGTCTATCTCTATATACTATTGGTATTTCTTTTATTATAAATTTCTTATCTAATGCATGTAATGTCATTTCTGTTTCTATTTCAAATTTTGGGCTCATTACAGGCATTGTTTTTACAAATACTTTATTAAAAACTCTATATCCTGTCATTATATCTTTTAGATTTGTTTTAAATAAACTATTTATTGAATTTTTTACTAAATTATTTCCAAATTGATGGAATTGTCTTTTATTTTCATTTTTATAAGTTCCGTTTGTTAATCTATCACCAATTACCATATCTGCTTGTCCATTTTTTATTGGCTCAATTAATTTATGAACTTCTTCTGCTGGATAAGTATCATCTCCATCTGTCATAACATAAATGTCTGCATCTATATCTCTAAACATACTTCTTACAACATTTCCTTTTCCTTGTCTATATTCGTGTCTAACTATTGCACCATTTTTTCTTGCTATTTCAGCTGTTTTATCTTTTGAATTGTTGTCATATACATATATATCTGCCTCTGGTAATTCTTTTTTAAAATCTTTTATTACTTTTTCTATTGTAAGTTCCTCATTGTAACATGGTATTAATACTGCAATTTTCATTTTTTATTTTCCTCCTTTTTTTGTGGCATTGTTGGTACGATTATAGCCAACGGTAATGTTAAAATTAATATAAATACATATCTTAATGTAAATGCAATTGGCGTTGCAATCATCAATGTTGCCCATACAAAGAATGCCGGTAATAATATAATTAAATTTTTATATCGTTTATTTTTAATTATTAATATCATACTGAGCATTACAATCCATGCCCATACTGCTGCACTAATATAAATGTCTATAGTTGCTAATTTATTTTGAATTGATACACCTGTTATTTTTTCAAAATAATCTATTTGTCTTACACCACAATAAGGTTGAATATTTGCCCAGTTCAAATAGTTAATATAGTTAACATGCCTACCTGCTATTGCTTTATTTACATCCCAAAACCCTAGTGTACCAAATAAATATTGTGCAACATATAATTTTGGATTTTTTACTAACATTTCTGCCCAAACTTTTAGAATTTTTCCCATATTGTTATTTACAAATTCTTCATTATAACTTTTATCCCATTTTATATTATCTATTGTATATGGTGAAAATAATCTGCATATTACCTCAATTGGACATATTTGATTTATAAAATCTATTTGTTCTTGCGTTATTTCTCCACCTTTATTTATAATATAAAACATTTGTTGTAATGGAATTCCAATAGTTTCTGATGTTTCTCCTTTTAAGTTTAATGCTTTATATACTGGTCCTTGAATTACATAGAATAAGAGTATACTAATAGTTGATATAATTGTAAACTTTTTTAACTTATCTTTAATACTTTTTCTATATGCTATTAGCACACATATAGTAACAGCTGTTACTATATATAGTCCAGTATTTCTTAGAAAAGAAACAAAGAACATTGATATAACATAAATTATAATGCTTCTCATTTTTGTTAAATTTTCTGCATCTTGATATACAATTTCCATAAGTCCAATCATATATGCTAATGCAGCTACAGAAAATAATGAATCTTTCCAATTAGACATAGCATATAAAGGTATTAAATTGAAAAACATAAAGAACATCATAGTAAGTATTACACATATCTTAGAAACATTTCTTTTATATAACCAATATACTAAATAAGAATATACTGCTGCCATAACTATAACTTGAAATACTGTAAATATTGACATTCCTATTTGTATATTTCTACCTGCTATTTCAATAGCTGCCTTCATTAATAGTGTATATAACAGTGGATGGTGATTATATAATCTTTCTTCTCCGATTGACTCAAATATTGAAGCTACTGTATCAGTATATATTCCTCCTGGAAATGCAGACAAAATATATGGTAACCAAGCTAAAATTATCAATGTGAAAATTATTAAATATATAATTACCCCTTTTAGTTTTTTATATTTAATTATTTTTTTATCTTCTTTTTTACCCTTTTTCCAAATCTTTTCACCTATCAAATTAATAATAA
>CANQGV010000144.1 GCA_947623475.1 uncultured Clostridia bacterium
TCAAGACTGGTGCCTTAAACCACTCGACCACCTCTCCTTGTGTTGTAAGATAAAATCTTACAGACAATATTTATATTAACATTTATATGGCTTTTTGTCAATACATTTATTCTTTTTTAGTTGTTTATTATTTATTTTTTTGCTTTTTGTTTTATTGTTTTTCATTTTTTACTGCTATTGCTATTGCTTCTTCTTCTTCTTGAGATGCTTTGTATGTTGATTTTCCGTTTTTTACTGGTTTTGCATAGATGTTTGATGTGTCTCTTGAGTAAATTCCGTTTAGTACTACTCCATTGTTTTCTCTGTCTAATAGTGCTAGTGCAAAACTTAATTCACTTCCTGTATCTTTGAATGCGTTGTATCTTACTATTCCTGTTTTTTGTATACATACTTTTAGATTTTCGTCTAGTATATCACATGCTCTTGCTATTTCTGAGTTTTGTTTAGTTACTTTTTCTACTCTTTCCATATATTTTTTTAGGTCTTGTTCGATGTTTTTTCCATTGCCTATCTTTTTTATAAATGTTTCGTATTTTTTGTTTATTTTTGATGTTTTTATCATTAGATATATTACTAGTCCTAATAGGACAAATAGTAATAGTACCAATAGTAGCACAACTGTGTCGCTTTCTAATAATTTTAATATATTCATTTTATGTTGCCTTCCTTCTTTAATATATGATTTTTTATGTAACTTTTTTGTTTTTTTCTTTTGTTATGCTTTTATTTTATTAAGTTTAATATTCTTTCTAAATCGTCGTTTGATGTGTATTCTATTACTATTTTTCCTTTTCTTTTTCCTGGGTTTAGTCTTACTTTTGATCCGAAGAATCCTTGGAATGTGTTTTCTATGTTTTTATATAATATGTGATTTTTTTCATCTTCTTCTTTTGTTGTTTTTATTTTGACCTTTTTTTCTAGTTGTCTTACTGTTTCATTTCTTTCTATCATATGAATTGCGTTTCTGTATTGTTTTTCTGGGTCTGTTATTGATAATAATACTTTGCAGTGTCCTTCTGTTAGTTTTCCTTCTTTTGCTAGTTCTAATACTCTTGGCTCTAAATTTAATATTCTAATTTGATTTGCTATTGTGCTTCTTCCTTTTCCTAGTTTTTTTGCTAGTTTTTCTTGGCTGAAGCCATAGTTTTCTATTAGATATTTCATTCCTACTGCTTTTTCATATGGGTTTAAATCTTCTCTTTGAATGTTTTCTATTAGTGCTATTTGTGAGTTTGTTTTTTCGTTGTCTTCTCTAAGTATTGCTGGTACTTTTGTTAGTCCTGCTATTTTACAGGCTCTCCATCTTCTTTCTCCTGCAATTATTGAGTAGTATCCTTCTTTTTGTGTTACGACTATTGGTTGTATTAGCCCAAATTCTTTTATTGATTCTGCTAGTTCTTCTAATGATTCTTGGTCAAATTTTTTCCTTGGTTGGTTTCGATTTGGCTCTATCTCTGTTATTTTTAGGTTTTTTAGTGTTTCATTTGGTTGTATTTGTTCTTCTAGTGGTACTGTTCCAAATAGTGCATCTAATCCTCTTCCTAGACCTGTTTTTTTCTGCATTTTTTTCATTCCTTTCTTTTTTATTTTTGTTGTTTTATTGTTCGTTCTTTTTGATGAATTCTTTTGCAAATTTTACATAGCTTTTTGCTCCTTTTGATTTTGGGTCATATTCTGTTATTGGTAAGCCATAACTTGGAGCTTCGCTTAGTCTTACGTTTCTTGGTATTACGTTTTTGTATACTTTTTCTCCAAAATATTTTTTTACTTCTTTTACTACTTGGTTTGATAGGTTTGTTCTCATGTCATACATTGTTAGTAATGCACCTTCTATTTGTATTGCTGGGTTTAAGTGTTTGCGTACTAATTCTATTGTGTTTAGTAGTTGTCCTAGTCCTTCTAGTGCAAAATATTCGCATTGTATTGGTATTAAGACACTGTCTGATGCTGTAAATGAGTTTAGTGTAACTAGTCCTAATGATGGTGGACAGTCTATTAGTATGTAGTCGAAATATTTTTTTACTTTGTCTAGTTTTTCTTTTAGTCTTTGTTCTCTTGACATCATTGATACTAGTTGTACTTCTGCTCCTGCTAAGTCCATGTTTGATGGGCATAGTATTAGGTTTTTTATTGGAGTTTTTTGATATGTTTCGTCTAGTTGTGTGTCATCTATTAGTATGTTATATAGTGATAGTCCTAAGTCTTTTTCTACTCCTAAACCACTTGTTGCGTTTCCTTGAGGGTCTGCATCTATTAAAAGTACTTTTTTGTTCTTTTTTGCTAGTATTGTTGCTAAATTTACTGTTGTTGTTGTTTTTCCTACTCCACCTTTTTGGTTTGCTACTGATATTATTTTTCCCACGTTTCTTGCCTCCGTTTTTTGGTTAATTTTAATTTATTGGTTTATTTTGTTTTTATTTTTTTGTACTTTTTTGTTTCTTTAATATAATATAAAATCTTTACAAATAAGTCAATAAAAAAACAGGATTTTTTTTGTATTTTTTCCTGTTTTTTTTATTTTATTCAATTGGCTCTTTTTTTATTTTTGCTGGGTTTCTTGGGTATTTGTTTGCTGTTTTTTCTACTTTTTCTATTATTATATTGTTTCTTTTTATTTCGCTTTGAGGTAGTTTGAAGTTTTCTATTTTTTTTGTTTTTCCTCCAAGTGTTTTTATTGCTTTTTTTGCTTTTTCTAATTCTTCTTCTATTTCTGGGCCTTTCATGTATATTGCTTTTCCTCCTACTTTTATAAGTGGAAGTGTGTATTCACTTAGTTTTGTCATGTTTGATACGGCTCTTGATACAACTGTTTCAAATTGTTCTCTGTATTGCTTGTTTTGTCCTGCTTCTTCTGCTCTTAAGTGTATTGCTTTTATGTTTGATAATTCTAGTTTTTCTATTATTTCTTCTAGGAACTTTATTCTTTTGTTTAGACTGTCTAGTAATATTATTTTTATTTCAGGTTTTATTATTTTTACTGGTATTCCTGGAAATCCTGCTCCTGTTCCTACGTCTATCATTGTTTTTGTGTTTTTTAGGTGTTTTATTATTGTTGCTGAATCTACAAAGTGCTTTTCGATGATTTCTTTTGGCTCTGTTATTGCTGTTAGGTTTATTTTTTCGTTCCATTCTATTAGTTGCTTCATATATTTATAAAATTGTTCTATTTGCTTTTGTGATAGTTCTATTTCTAGTTCTTTCATTTTTTTTGTCAGTTCGTTTGCAAATTCTTCTTTTTCCATTTTTTTATTCCTTTCTTTTTTGTTAAAGGTGGTTTTATTTGTTTCCTCCTTTTCCTTGTAGGGTGATTAGTAATACTGATATGTCTGCTGGTGAAACACCTGATATTCTTGATGCTTGTCCTATTGATCTAGGTTTGAATTTGTTTAGTTTTTGTCTTGCTTCTAGG
>CANQGV010000145.1 GCA_947623475.1 uncultured Clostridia bacterium
TCTTACTACTTTGTCTTCTATTGATGGACAGTATCTTGGCCCTGTTCCTGATATTTTTCCTGAATATAGTGGTGATCTGTTTAGGTTTTTTCTTATTACTTCGTGTGTTTCTTCGTTCGTATATGTTAGGTAACAATCTACTTGTTCAAATTCTTCTATTTCGTCATCAAATGAAAATGCTTCTATGTTTTCATCGCCTTTTTGTATTTCCATTTTGCTAAAGTCTATACTTCTTTTATTTATTCTGGCTGGTGTTCCTGTTTTAAATCTTACTAGGTCTATTCCTTGTTTTTTTAATGATTCTGATAGTTTGTTTGCTGCTGCTACTCCGTCTGGTCCACTTTCTTTTGAGTATTCTCCTATGTATATTTTTCCTTTTAGATATGTTCCTGTTGCTAGGATTACTGCTTTTACGTTGTATATGGCTCCTACATCTGTTTCTATTGCTTTTATTTTTCCATTTTCTACTTTTATATCTACTATTTCTCCTTGTTTTACTTCAAGGTTTTCTTGTTTTTCAAGTGTGTGTTTCATTTCTATGTGATATTTTTTTCTGTCTGCTTGTGCTCTTAGTGAGTGTACTGCTGGACCTTTTGATGTGTTTAACATTTTTATTTGTATCATTGTTTTGTCTATGTTTTTTCCCATTTCTCCACCTAGTGCATCTATTTCTCTTACTAGATGTCCTTTTGAGCTTCCTCCTATGTGTGGATTACATGGCATGTTTGCTATTGCTTCTAGACTTATTGAAAATATTAGTGTTTTCATTCCTAATCTTGCACATGCTAATGCTGCTTCACATCCTGCATGTCCTGCTCCTACTACTGCTACATCATATTCTCCTCCAAAGTAGCTCATTTTTTGTTTCCTCCTTTTTTTGTTTTCTATGTAGAACAACGAACGTTTGTTGGGTTTTATCTTTTTTTATGTAAAGTTGTTTTTGTTTTTTCGTTTTATTTTCGCTTTATTTTCGTTTTTTTGTTTTTGATATATAGTTTGTTGTTTTTTTTGTTGTTTTCTTTTTATTTTTGATTCTCAGGCTTTTGTTTGTGTTTATTTTCCTAAACAAAATTTAGAAAATATTTCGTTTATTATTTCTTCTGATACTTCTTCTCCTGTTATTGTGTTTAAATTTTCTAGAATGTCTTTTATATTTATTGATACTATGTCGATTGGCATTTGGTTTTTTATTGTTTCTTCTGCTTTTTCTATGTTTTTTATTGCTTTGCTTATTAGGTTTTTGTGTCTTAGGTTTGTTATTACTATTTCATTGTCTAGCTCTATTTCTTTTAGTTTGAACATTTTTATTATTTTTTCTTTTACTTCTTCTATTCCCTCTCTTTTTAATGCTGATATTTTTATTATGTTTTGTTCTAGGTTTTTGAATTCTTCGTTTTGAGCTGTTATGACTGGTTTTAAGTCTGTTTTGTTTAGTAATATTATTGATTTTTTTTCTTTTATTATTTTTAATATTTCTTTGTCTTCGTCTGTTAATTCACTACTGCTGTCGAAGATTGCTATTATTAGGTCTGCTGTTTTTGCTATTTCTTTTGATTTTTCTATTCCTATTTTTTCTACTTCGTCTTTTGCGTTTCTTATTCCTGCTGTGTCTATTAGTTTTAGTGGTATTCCGTCTATTGTTATAAATTCTTCTATTGTGTCTCTTGTTGTTCCTTCGTATTCTGTTACTATTGCTCTGTTTTCTTTTAGTATTGCGTTTAATAGTGATGATTTTCCTGCGTTTGGTTTTCCTATTATTGCTGTTCTTATTCCTTCTTTTATTATTTTTCCGTCGTCAAAGCTTTTTTCTAGTGTTTTTAGTTTTGTTTTTGCTTTTTTTAACATTGTTGTTAGTTCTTCTTTTGTTACTTCTTCTACATCATATTCCGGGTAATCTATTGTTACTTCTAGTTTTACTATTACGTCCATTATTTCTTGTTTTATTTCTTTTATTTCTTTTGATAGGCTTCCTTCTAGTTGTTTTATTCCTGCTTTTGCTTCTTTTTCTGATTTTGCGTCTATTATGTCTATGACTGATTCTGCTTGTAATAAGTCTATTCTTCCGTTTAAAAATGCTCTTTTTGTGAATTCTCCTGGCTCTGCAAGTTCTGCTCCGTTTTTTAAGCATAGGTCTAGTATTTTTCTTACTATTACTATTCCTCCGTGTGAGTTTATTTCACACATATTTTCTGTTGTATAGCTTTTTGGTGCTTTAAAGTATGATACTAGTACTTCGTCTATTATTTGGTTTTCTTCTTTTATTGTTCCGTATTTTATGGTATATCCTTTTATTTTTTCTATTTTTTCTTTGTGTTTTGGCTCAAATATTTTTTCTAGTATTTGGAATGCTTTTTCTCCACTCATTCTTATTATTCCTATTCCACCTATTCCGTGGCGCTGTTGATATTGACGCTATTGTACTCATTTTTCCTCCCTTTTTCAAAAAAAGGTCAAAGGTGTTTTATATTTATTGTTAAATATAAATCCGACCTTTGACCTCCGATTTATTTATCTTTTATATGATATTACTATTCTTCTATGTGGATCTTCTCCTATGCTTTTTGTTTCTACTTTGCTGTTTTCTTGTAGTTTTGTGTGTATTATTTTTCTTTCATATGGTTTCATTGGCTCTAGTTTTATTTCTTTTCTTGTTCTTACTACTATTTTTGCCATTCTTTCTGCTAAGTCTTCTAGTGTTTTTATTCTTTTTCCTCTATATTTTTCTATGTCTAGTATTACGCGTACTCTATTGTTGTTTCCTTTGCTTGCTACTGATGATAATATGTCTTGAAATGCGTATAATGTTTCTCCTCTATACCCTATTAGAAATCCTAGATTTTTGTTCATCATGTCTACTGTTAGTCCTTCTTCTGATGTTTCTATTTGGTATGTTGTTTCTCCTTCGAAGTTTTTTATTATTTCTTCTAAGAATTTTTCTACGTTTTCTTTTGCTCTTTTTTGTTCTTCTTCAGATATTTTTATTTTTTTTCTTTCTTTTTTTATTTCTTGTTCTTTTTCTTCTTTTAAAGTCATTTCTACTTTTACAACTCTTGGATCTAATATACTAAAAAACATTCTTTTTTCTTCTTCTAATACTTTTATTGTTACATTTTCTTTTGTCGTATTTAGTTGCTTTAAACCATTATTAATTGCTTCATTAGTTGTTTTTCCTTCAGCAATAATAACTTTTCCCATTTGTTATTCCTCCTCTGTCTTTATGACTTTGTTTAATATTATTCTTTCTATTATCATCATTATATTGCTTATTAACCAGTATAAGGCTAATCCTAATGGAGCTATGAATGCTATTGATACTGATAATATTGGCATCATCCATGACATCATTCTGTTTGTTTCCATCATTGTGTCTAGTGGATTTTCTTCTTCTTCCTCTTTTCCCCCTGATATTTCTATTACTTCTTGTTTTTTAGCTTTTTTACTGTCCATCATTTCTTTTTGCATTTTTGTTGTCATTCTCATAGATATGAATGTTGTTATTATATATAGTATTGGTATTATATATACTGTATAGTCATTCATGCTTTGTTGTGGTATTTTACTTAGGTCTAATCCTAAAAAGTTCATGTTTATTTCTGTTTTTTGTACGTTTTCGTCTTCAGGATTTTTTTCTTTTAGTATTGATACTTCTCTTATTATATCTATTTGTGGATATGCTCTGCTTACTTCTTTTCCTGCTTCTTGTATTTGTCCTATGTAGGTGTTTAATGTATCATTTGGTATTTTTTGCATGTATGTTAGTGGTGATCTTACCATATAAAATACTGATAATATTAGTATTATTTGTAATATTGATGTTAGACATCCACTAAATGGATTCATTTTTTCTTCTTTATATAGATTCATTATTTCTTGATTCATCATTTCTGGATTGTTTTTGTGTTTTACTCTTATTATTTCCATTTTTTCTTGTAGTTTTGCACTTTTTTTCATTGATTTTTGTTGCTTTATTGAAAGTGGTAACATTAAAAGTTTCATTAATACTGTAAATAGTATCATGGCTAATCCATAGTTTTTTACTATGCTATATAGAAGGCTTAATATATATCCAAATATTTGCGCAAAAAAGTTAAACATTTCTTCTCTCCTTTTTTTATTTTAGAGGGTCATACCCACCTTTTGAAAATGGATTGCATTTAAGTATCCTTTTTATTCCGAGTATTGAGCCTTTTATGGCTCCGTATTTTTCTATTGCTTGTTTTGTGTATTCTGAACATGAAGGATAAAATTTGCATTTTATATTTTTACTTTCAATCCATACGGATATGTGCTTTTGATATAAATTTATTAATTTAATTAATATTTTTTTCATTTTTTTATTCTTCTTTTAATATTTTTGCTTTTTGGAAGATTTTTTTCATGTCTTCTTCTATTTCTTTGTATGTTATTTCTTTTAGATTTTCTTCTTTTTTACAAAGAAAAACAATACTATTCCCTTTTTCTATTTTTTCTTCAAGTTTGTTATAATTTTCTCTTAGTAGCCTTTTTATTCTGTTACGGATATAAGCTTTTCCTCTTTTTACTCCTATTGCTAATCCTAATAAGTTGTTTTGTTTTTTGTTTTTTGTTATAAATGCTTCTATTTTTTTTCCTGAATAGTATTTTCCTTTTGTTAAAACGTTTTTGAATTCATAATTTTTTTTTAACATTTCTGTGTTTTTCATTGTATTTCCCTTCTTTTTTAAAGGTAACTTACGCACTTAGTTTTTTTCTTCCTTTTGCTCTTCTAGCTTTTAGTACTTTTCTTCCTGATGCTGTTTTCATTCTTTTCATAAAACCATGTTCTCTTTTTTCTTGTCTATTTTTTGGTTGATATGTTCTTTTCATGTTAAACACCTCCTATTGTTTTTTTCTTTATATTTGTTTTATTTTCCAAAATAACATATCGATTATACCGTATTTTTATACTTATTGTCAAGTAAAATTGGTGTTTTTTGGCTTTTTTTATTTTTGTTTTTTCTTTTTTTTCTATTTTTTCCTCCTTTTTTAAATTTTTTCAACAATTTCTTGACTTGTTCACATGTTTTTTGATATTATATAAAAAGTCTTAAAGTGTGCATATTTCTTTAGCTTTATAAAAATATGTTTTTTTATTAAAGACTTTTTTCCACTAAGTTATTAACAGTTGTGGATAATTTTGTGGATAAATTTTTTGAAAGGATTTTAAAATGGATATTAACAAAGAAGAACTTTTAAATAAAGCAAAAGATGAATTAAAAAATGAGGTTAGTACTATTACTTTTGAAACTTGGATTAAACCTTTAGGGATTCAAAGTATAAATGGTAGTAATATTGTTTTTACTGCTATTTCTGAATATCATAAGGAATTTATTGAGACTCGTTATTCAGATCTTATTTTAAATACTTTGAAATTTATTACTAATAGGGAATGGTCTTTTTCAGTTGTTGATGTTTCTAAGGAAACTTCTTCTATTCCTGTTGATGAGCCTTCTGAATATAATAATCCTAATGTTTCTAGAGCAGAACTTAATTCTAATAGATCTACTTTAAATCCAAAATATACTTTTGAGACTTTTGTAGTTGGTGATAATAATCGTTTTGCTCAAGCTGCTTCTTTAGCTGTTAGTGATAAACCTGCTGAGACTTATAATCCTTTATTTTTATATGGTGGCGTTGGTCTTGGTAAAACTCATTTGATGCATGCTATTGCAAATAGAATTTTGGAAAAGTATCCTAATTTTAATATTTTGTATGTTACTTCTGAGAAATTTACTAATCAATTAATTAATGCTATTAAAGATGGTAAGAATGAAATGTTTCGTAAGAAGTATCGCAATATAGATGTTTTGTTAATAGATGATATTCAATTTATTGCTGGGAAGGAAAGAGTTCAAGAGGAATTTTTCCATACTTTTAATGCTTTACATGAGGGTGGAAAACAAATTATTCTTTCTAGTGATAAAAAGCCTAGTGATATTCCTTTTTTGGAGGATAGAATTAAATCTCGTTTTGATTGGGGACTTTTAGCTGATATTGATGCTCCTGATTATGAAACTCGTTTTGCTATTTTGAGAAAGAAGGCTCAAGATGAAAGTGTTATTATTGATGATTTTATTCTTTCTAATATAGCTAATAAGATTGATTCTAATATAAGAGAGTTAGAAGGTGCTTTTAATAAAATTGTTGCAAGAGCTTCTTTAACTCATAGTCCTATTACTATTGAGTTAGCTGAAAAGGTTATTAATGAGTTTAAGGTTGCTAATGAGAAGGTTATTTCTTCTGAATATATTAAAGAGACAGTTTCTAAGTATTTTAATATTGATAAAGATGCTTTGTCTAGTGATAAACGTTCTAATGATATTGCTTTTCCTAGACAAATTGCTATGTTTCTTTGTAGAGATATTGCTAATATGTCTTTTCCTAAGATTGGAGAAGCTTTTGGTAATAGAGATCATTCTACTGTTATGCATGCTTATAGAAAGATCGAAAAAGAAATTAGAGAAAAACCTAATACTAAATTAATTGTGGAAAGTGTTAAAAATATAATCACAAAAGATAAAGCTTAGAAATAATTTTATTTTTATTTATTTTTATAAAATTATTGTTTGTTAAAATTATTGTTCGTTTTTTTTATTATTTTTCTTCTTACGGAAGAAGTACATTGACTCTCCACAAGAACTTGTGAAAAGTCTGTTTAAATTTTGTTAATAATTAAAAAATAAACAATTAAAAATTTTAAGTGTTGATTATTTTTTTATTTTTCCACTTTTTTATTAACAATATTTTTGTCGGATATTTCAACTTTCAACATAGTTTTCCACAATATCCACAAAGCCTAATACTATTACTACTAAAATTATTATATATATTATAAAGGAGGAGTTTGAATGAAATTTGTTTGTTATAAAGATACTATTTTAAAAGCTATTAATTCTGTAAATAAAGGTGTTTCTTCTAAAACAACTATGCCTGTATTAGAAGGAATTTTAATCCAAACTAATGATAATGAAATTAAATTAACTTCTTATGATTTAGAGATTGGTATTGAGTATGTAATTGATTCAGATGTTCAAGATCAAGGAAGTACAGTTGTAAATGCTTTTATGTTTAGTGAGATTATTAGAAAGTTACCTGATAGTGAAATAAAGATTTCTATTAATGAAAACAATTTATTAGAAATTGAATGTGAAGGTGCTTTATATAAATTAGCAACTATGAATCCTGATGATTTTCCTGAATTGCCTAAAATTGAAATAGAGAATTCAATTGAATTAGAACAAAATGCTTTAAAAAATATGATTAAAAAAACAATTTTTGCTGTTAGTAATGAAGATACAAGACCTATTTTTACAGGAAGTTTATTTGAAGTTAAGAATAATCAATTAAATATTGTTTCTATAGATGGCTTTAGATTAGCTTTAAGAAAGAAATATTTAGATAAGAATACTAATGATTTTAGTGCTGTTATTCCGGGAAAAACTTTAAATGAGGTTAATAAGATTTTATCAGATTCTTTTGAAACAGTTAAAATAGGAGTTTCTAAGAATCAAGCATTATTTCAAATGGATAATTGTAAAATTGTTACTAGAATTATTGATGGAGAATTTTTGAATTATAATAATGTTATTCCCGAAGAATGGGAAACTAGAATAAAGGTTAATAAAAATAATATTCAAGATAGTTTTGAAAGAATTAGTTTAATTTCATCTTCAGCTATTGAAAAAGAGAAGAAGTATCCTGTTAAAGTTAATGTTGGTGTTGGAAATATTTTGATTTCTTGTACAAATCAAACAGGGGATGCTAAAGAAGAGTTGTTTGTTGATACTGAAGGTAAGGGTTTAGAGGTTGGATTTAATCCTAAATATTTTTTGGATAGTTTAAAGGCTATTGAAGATGAGGAAGTTTATATTCAATTTGGATCTAATATTTCTCCTTGTTTGATTAAGTCAATTGAAAATGATAATTACGTTTATATGATTTTACCTATTAGATTAAAAGAAGATTAAAAAATATAAAAAAATATAAAAAAATAAAAAAATATATAAAAATATATATGAAATAAAAGCATCTAAAAAGGGTGCTTTTTTTATAAAATCTAAAAAATAAATATTTGAAAAATATAAAATTTTTATTTTTTAAAGAAAGGTAAAAAATAATAAAAAGCTATTAAATAAAAAAGAAATAAATATAAAAAGATAGGGTTTACTAGTAAAGATTTTGTAATAAAAAAAATAATAAAAAAATTAAAAGAAAAAAGAAATTAAAGTTAAAAAGAGAAGAATTTTATTGAAAAAAGACACATAAAAAACTACGCACAGATGAAAAAAAGAAAAGAGTAGGAAAAATAAAATTATACAAAGGAGAAAGAATATAAAAATAAAAACAAGAAATAGGGTCTACATAAAAGAAAGATAATAAAAATAAAAAATTATCAATAATTAAAAAAATAAAAAAAGAAAGTATAAAGTAATTAACTAAAAAAGAGCAATAAAAAAGAAAAAATTTATAAAAAGTAAGATCTTAAAAGAATAAATAAAAAATATAAAAAAATAATATTTAAAAAAAACAAAAATAAAATATTATTAAAAAATAAAAAAGATTTATATAATAAATTATTAAATAAAAAGAATATAAAATAAAAAGAAAAAATAAAAAATCCGCAAAAAATAAAAAAATGTGGATAATTAAAATAAAAAAATTATAAATATATATTTTATTATTAAAAAATAAAATAAAAAAGTTTTTTTATAAAGAAAAAATAAATATAAAAATATAAATATATAAAATATTAAGTAAAAAATAAAAAATATTTTTAATCAATAAAAAATATATGGAAAGTATATTTATAAAAAATAAAGAAGAAAATATAAGAAAAGATTAAAAGAAAAGAAACAAGAAAAAAAAGAAAAGTGAAAAAATAAAATATATTTTATAAAAAAATATGGAAGAAAAAGAAATAAAAAATAGTTTACAAGGAAAATGAAGAAGAAAAATAATAAAATAAAAAAATAAGAAAAAATGAAAGATAAAGAAAGAATAGAACATAAGAAAAATAAGAAAAAAAGAATTACGCAAGGAAGAAATGTTAAAAAAGCTTAATAAAAATGAAAAAAATGTAAAAAAGTAAAGAAATATAAAAAAGATAAAAAAGGATTTACATAAAAAGTAAAATAAAAAATAGTAAAAAAGAAGGTAAAGAAAAAAAGAGAAAAAAGTAGTAGAGAAAAAGTCTAAAGAAAAAAAGAAGAAAAGAATAGAAAAAAACAAAAAAAGCGAAAATTAATAAGAAAAGAAAAAATTAAAAATTAATAATAAAAATAATGATAAAAATAAATACAGATAAACTATAATTTAATTAAATAAAAAAAGATTTATAAAAATAAAAAGGAAAATATAAAAGCAAGTAAAATAAAAATAAAAGAGTTATTTTTTAAAGAAAAGAATCAAAATATATAAAATAAAAAGAAAAAATAGAAAATCCACAAAAAATAAAAAAATGTGGATAATAAAAATAAAAAACAAAAATTATAAAAATATATTTTTAATAATAAAAAATAAAGTATTTTTATAAGGAAAAAATAAATATAAAAAATAAATAAATAAAAAATATTTTTTAATAAATAAAATAATTAAATTAAAATTATATAAAAATATATAAAAAAAAAGAAGAAATAAATAAAAGAAAGAAATAAAAGTAATAAGTAAAAAATGAAATAAAGAGAAAAAATAAAAAGGCAAAAAAACGAAAAAGATTAAAAAAGAAAATAAAAAACAAGAAATAAAAAAGAAAAAAATGGTTTACAAAGAAAACAAATGAAAAAGATAAAAAAAGAAAAAAATAGGAAAAAATAAAATTTAAAAAATAAAGAATACATAAAAAAACATGGAAAAAAAGGCTTACGCAAGGAAGAAATGTAAAAAAATTTTAATAAAAGAGAAAAAAAGGAAAATTGTAAACAAATATAAAAAAAGGCAAAAAGAATTTACATAAAAAGAAAAATAAAGAAATAATAAAAAAAGAAGTATAAAAA
>CANQGV010000146.1 GCA_947623475.1 uncultured Clostridia bacterium
AAAAATAAAGAGAAGGTGGTGCACTCCAAAGGGAGTATATACCCTCTCTAATAAATATTAAATATTTGTTAATAAAAAATAACATGAGTTGCATAAATAATCAATATTTTATTTAAAAAAATAAAAATTACTAAAAATAATAAATTAAAAAAATTATAATTGAAAGAAAAAAGATATTAAATGAAAAAATAAAAACAAATAATAATTATTTAAAATAATAAAATAATAAAATATCTAAAGTAATTGAACAAAGAATTTAATAAAAAATTTGCAAAAAAAAGAAACAAGAAAAAAATGAAAAACAAAATAAAAATTTTAAAAAAAGAAAAATTATTATAAAAAATAAAAAACAAAAAAGGTTTACACGAAAAAATCAAAACAAAAATAAAAAAGGAAAAAAATTAAAAAAAATAAAAATGAAAAATCAAGGTAAACATAAGAAAAGGTAGAAAAAGAGCCTTACGCAAGGAAGAAATGTAAAAAAAGCTTAACAAAAATGAAAAAAATGTAAAAATGTAAACAAATACAGAAAAAAGGAAAAAGAGATTACATAAAATAAAAAATAATAAAAAAAAGAAATATTTAAAGAAAAAAACAAACAAAAAAAGAGAATAAAAAAAGTCTTAAAAAGAAAAACAAAAAATAGGTAAAAAAAGAAAAACATTTAAAGAAATAAAAAAGGGTAGAAAAAATATAAAAAAAGAATTATAATAATTAAAGAATAAAAAATACGGAGATAAAAAATGTGGATAAAAAAAATCAAAATAAAAAATTTTAGAAATTATAAAGAAGATAATATAAAATTAAAAAAAGGGATAAATATATTTTATGGAGATAATGCACAAGGAAAAACAAATATAATTGAAGCTATTTATTTATGTGCAATAGGAAAGTCTTTTAGAACAAACAAAGATAAAGAAATGATTAAAATAGATAACGAAGGAGCAGTAATAGAAGCTGAATATCAAAAAAACGACAGAGAAGGAAAAGTAAAAATAATATTAGAAAATAAAAAAAGTATTTTTTTAAATGGAATTAAGTTAAAAAAGTTAAGCGAACTAGTAAGTAATTTAAACATAGTTATATTTACACCAGATGATATTAACATACTAAAAGGAGGGCCTCAAAACAGAAGAAAATTTTTAGATATGATGATAGGCCAATTAAAGCCAAACTATATATATATATTAAATAACTATATAAAAACATTAGAACAAAGAAATATTTATTTAAAACAAATAAGAGAAGAAAATAAAAGTGAAGAAATGCTAGATATATGGGACGAAAAACTTATTGAATATGCATATAAAATATGTAAATATAGAGAAGAATATATAGAAAAAATAAAAAAAGAAATAAAGAAGACACACAAAGAAATAACAAAAGATAAAGAGGAAATAGACATTGAATATATAACAGAGTGTAGAGAAAAAGAGGAGTATAGGAAAAATCTTAACGAAAGAAGAAAATTAGACATAATTAAAGGGTATACAACAAAGGGAATTCATAGAGATGATTTTAAGATAACAATAAACGGTAAAGATGTTGAAATATATGGATCACAAGGACAACATAGAACAGCAGTATTATCTTTAAAATTATCAGAATTAGCTGTTATAAAATCTGAAATAGAAGAGTTCCCAATTCTACTTCTTGATGATTTTATGTCTGAATTAGATAAAAAAAGGGTACATAGTTTTTTAGAAAAGATAGAAGATATGCAAGTAATTATAACATGTACTGAAAAATTAGATATTGAAAAAAAAGAAATTTTTGTATATAATGTAAAAGACGGTAAAGCTTATAATGAAAATATATAAAAAATAAAATAGGAGGAAGCATAATGGAAAAATACAATCATGAGTATGGAGCAGAACAAATACAAGTACTAGAAGGACTAGAAGCAGTAAGAAAAAGACCAGGAATGTATATAGGAAGTACATCAGTAAGAGGTCTACATCATCTAGTATATGAAATAGTAGACAATGGAGTTGATGAAGCATTAGCTGGATTCTGTACAGAAATAAATGTTGTTATAGAAAAAGGAAACATAATAAGAGTAACAGATAATGGAAGAGGAATACCAATAGAAACACATCCAAAAACAGGAATATCTACTGCAGAAACAGTATATACTGTATTACACGCAGGAGGAAAATTTGGAGGAGATAGTGGTTACAAAGTATCAGGAGGACTTCATGGTGTTGGTGCATCAGTAGTAAACGCCTTATCTACATGGACAGAAGTTGAAATAAAAAGAGATGGTGGACTATACAAAATGAAATTTGAAAAAGGAAAAACCACTCAAAAACTAGAAAAAATAGGAGAAGCAAAAGGAACAGGAACAAAAGTTAGCTTTTTAGCAGATGATACAATATTTGAAAGTTTAGATTATGAATACGAAGTACTAGAAAAAAGACTAAGAGAAATCGCATTTCTAACAAAAGGCCTAAAAATAACAATTGAAGACCAAAGAGATGAAGAAGAAGTGAAAAAAGCAGAATTTCACTTCGAAGGAGGATTAAATTCTTTTGTAGAATATTTAAACAAAAACAAAGAAACAATAAACAAAAAACCTATATATATAGAAAAAACATCAGGAGACATACCAGTAGAAATAGCAATTCAATACACAACTAATTATTCAGAAAATATTTATAGTTTCGTAAACAACATAAACACTGTAGAAGGAGGAACACATCTAGAAGGATTTAAAAGATCTTTAACAAAAGTATTTAATGATTATGCAAGAACACATAATATATTAAAAGAAAAAGATCCAAACCTACAAGGAGAAGATATAAGAGAAGGAATAACAGCAGTAATATCAGTAAAAGTAATGGAGCCTCAATTTGAAGGACAAACTAAAACAAAATTAGGAAATAGTGAGGCAACAGGAGCTGTAATGAGCACAATGAATGAATATCTAGCAACATTTTTAGAAGAAAATCCAGCAGTTGCAAAAGCAATATTAGAAAAATGTATAAGTGCATCAAGAGCTAGAGTTGCAGCAAGAAAAGCAAGAGAATTAGTAAGAAGAAAAAATGCATTAGAAACATCAACTCTTCCAGGAAAACTAGCAGATTGTAGTAGTAAAAAACCTGAAGAATGTGAAGTTTATATAGTTGAGGGAGACTCAGCAGGAGGAAGTGCAAAACAAGGAAGAGATAGAAGATTCCAAGCAATCTTGCCATTATGGGGAAAAATGTTAAATGTAGAAAAGTCAAGAGCAGATAAAATATATAACAATGACAAATTACAACCAGTAATACTTGCCGTTGGAGCAGGAATTGGAGCAGACTTTGATATAACTAAAATACGTTATGGAAAAGTAATAATTATGGCAGATGCCGATGTAGACGGATCTCACATTAGAACATTACTATTAACATTCTTCTTCCGTTATATGAGACCATTGATAGAAAATGGAAATGTATATTTAGCACAACCACCACTATACAAACTATCAAAAAAAGGAATGAAAGATATATATTGTTATACAGACGAAGATTTAGACAAAGCATTTGAAGAACTAAACGAAAAAGGAATAGCAAGAGATTCCGTTTCAATACAAAGATACAAAGGATTAGGAGAAATGAATCCAGAACAATTATGGGAAACAACAATGAACCCAGAAGATAGAATTTTAATAAAAGTAACAATGGAAGATGCAATAAAAGCAGACGAAATATTTACAATTCTAATGGGAGACGAAGTAGAGCCAAGAAGAGAATTTATTCAAACGAATGCAAAATATGTTAAAAATCTTGATATATAAAATATAAAGGAAGATAGCAAAAACTATCTTCCTTTATTGTATAAAGCTAATAATAATCATAACTCAGACAAATATGCCTAATGTTCGAACCTAATATACATTGCTGCATAAATAAGCCCTATACCAACCATATTCATCAGTCATTCGACCATCAGTACACCAAAAGTAACCATATTCATCCCAAAGGGACTATTAACAACCACTTAACACTTAGATATAAAAATAATCTTATCTCGAATATACATCATATAATTTAACCATATATTAAAACAAATATAGCTTACATACACCATATAAATTCTTATCGCCTACATTTTACAATACAAAAAGCACTGTAAAACATATTTGCTCGAACACTAACAAGCCAAACAGACCTGTCAACACTCTTTGATTAACTATTATTAACCTTATAAAAATATTATGTGCAAAAAAAATAAAAATATTCATTAAAATTAACATAAAAATAAAGAAAAAAAAGGAAAATTAAAACGAAAAAACAACAAAAAGAAAAAATTGAAAAAGAAAAGGCAAAAATATGTCGAAAAGCCACGATGAAAAGTGATTGACAAACAAAGTTACATAATATAAAATTAAAAGAGGAAGGAGGAAATAAAATAAAAGAAAAAACGGCACAACAGTGGATACCAATAGAAAAATTCGAAGAAGAAGGATTCATAAAACTAAAAGAACGGAAACATCATAAAAATACTAAAGATAGAGCCAATAAATTATAATTTAAAATCTGACTTAGAAAAAAAATCTATATTAAATTCTTATAAAACATTTTTAAAAACGTGCAATTTTGATATTCAAATAATAATTCAAAGCAACAAGCAAGATTTAAGTGAGCATATAAAACAAATCGAAAAAAATACCCAAAAAAAAGAAAATAAAAACATAAAAAAATTAGCGCAAAGCTATGTAAATTATATTAACAAAATAAATTCGTCAAAAAAGAATTCATCTAAAATCTTTTATTTGATAATTTCAGACAACTTAAAAAAAATAGAAAATTCACATAATGCAGAAGAAATAATAAAAGCAGATTTAAAAGAAAAATACTTTAAAATAAAAGAATGTTTAGCTAGATGTGGAAATAATGTAATAGAAATAAATGAAAAAGAAAAATTGTTAGAAATAATTGATTCATTTTTAAATACACGAAAATATTTAAATAAATAAAAAAGAATATTAACTAAAAATAAAAGAATATTAACTAAATATAAAAAAAGGAGGTATAAAATAAATAAAAAAAGACAGAAAGGAAACACAAAAACAGAATTAGAAGAAGGCTATTTTACAGAAATAGATAGAATAACACCAGCATATATAAATTTCAAAAACCCTAAATATATAGAAATAGATAATTTTTATTATGGTGGATTAGTAGTGGTAAATTATTATAGAGAACAGACGGATTTATTATTAAAAACACTAATAGAAACAGACATAAATATGAATATTTCAATGTTTTACGAAAGAAAAGATCCTTATAAAACAGTAAAAGAGCTGACATATCACATAGGAAACGTAGGAGTTGAATTAAAAGAAAGCAACCAAAACCGTGAAGACATAGATATAGCAGCTTTTACATATAATGATGCAAAATATATAAGGAAAGAAATACAGATAAACAATGAGGACATATATAATTTATTTATATACATTAACATATATTCTGAAGATGAAAAAAAATTAGAATATTATTTGAATAAAATAGAAGGAATAACTCAAAGTAAAGGTATGCAAACAAGAAGAGCAAATTTTAGACAAGAAGAACTATTTTTATCCACAATGCCGTTTATGAAAAATGAAAAAGAAGTAAAAACTATAGCAAGCAGGAATATATTAACCTCAGGCCTGCTTGCTACATATCCATTTATATCATCAAGTATATTTGATAAAGAAGGAATATTTATAGGAACAAACATATATAATAATTCCTTAGTTTTTATAGATAGATATAAAGAAAAATACAAAAATGCAAATATATGTATATTTGGAACAAGTGGTGCAGGTAAATCATTTTATAGTAAAATACTCATATTAAGGTATAAACTCTTAGGAATAAACCAATATATAATAGATCCAGATAGAGAATACAACAACTTATGTAAGCGATTAGGTGGAGTTGAAATAAAAATAGGACCTACATCTGAAACATATATAAATGTATTTGATATAAGAAAAGAAAGCATAGAGGAAGGTGAAAATGGATATTTAGCAACAAAAATATCAAGACTAATAGGCTTTTTTAATCTAATATTTGGAGAATTAAATGAAGAAGAAAAAGCAATAGTAGAAGAAAAACTAATAAAAACTTATAAAAACAAAGGAATAACATTTGACGATAATAGTTTATATAAAAACGGCAAATTTAAAAAAGAAAAAGAAATGCCGATATTAGAAGATTTATATATAGAATTTGGAAAAGATATAAAAACAAAAAAGTTTAAAATAAAATTATTACCATTTGTAAAAGGTTCATTAAAATTTTTCAATAATTACACAAATGTAAAACTAGAAAATGAACTAATAGTTGCAGATGTATATGATTTAGGAGAAGAAAATTTAAAATACGGAATGTATCTTTTTATAGATATTTTCTGGGACAAAGTAAAAGAAAACAGACAAAAAAAGAAAGCAATATATTTAGATGAAATATGGAGGCTGATAGGAGTAACATCAAATAAGGAAGTAGCAAGTTTTATATATAAAATATTTAAAACAATAAGAAAATATGGAGGAAGCAGCATAGCAATAACACAAGACATATCAGATATATTTAGTCTTGACAATGGAACATATGGAAAAAGTATATTAAACAACTCAAGCATAAAAACGTTTTTTTCACTAGAAGAAGAAAATATAAAAATTTTAGAAGAATTTACAAATTTAACAGAAAAAGAAAAAATAGAAATAAAATCATTAAAAAGAGGAGAAGCATTAACCTTCGTTGGAAATGACCATATATTGGTAAAAATAGAAAGCTCAGAGGAAGAAAGGAAAATAATAGAAGGTAAAAAGAATGAAGAAAATAATAACAGCAATAGATAATACTGAAATAAATGAAAAATTAAAAAAAGAAAAAAACTTAAAAGTAATATGTAAAGACATAATATACAAAGAAGGAATATTAGAACAAATTGAAAAAAACAATGAAATAGAAATAATAATAATAGATGAAGAAATTAGTGGAGAAATAAGCACAAAAGAATTAATAAAAAAAATAAAAGAAAAAATAAAAAATATAGAAATAATAATAATAACAAAAAACAAAGAAAAAATAGAAAAAGAAATAAGCAAATTCAAAAAAATAAAAATATACGAAACAAACAAAATAAAAATAAAAAAATTATTAGAAATAATAAATTCAAAGAAAATAGAAAAATTTGAAAAAAATCAAGAAAAAGAAATAATAACAATATCAGGAGCTAGAGGAGTAGGAAAAAGCATAACTACTTTAATTCTTTCAAATATAAATTTAGATCAAAAAACTTTAATTATCGATTATAATCCCATAGAAAATCAAGATTTATCAACAATATTAAAAAAAGATAAAAATAAAGAATTAGAAAAAATAAATTCAAAATTAGATATATTAACTACAAATAAAATAGAAAAAATAAAAGTTAATATTAAAAATAAATATAAAAGAATATTTATTGACTTAGGAGATAATAAGAATAAAGAAGAAATTTTAGAAATAAGTACAAAAAATATAATAATAACAGAAGCAAACTTAATAGGAATAAAAAAAACAACAAAAATAATAAATGAAAATATAAAAAAAGAAAAAATATTATTAATAATAAATAAAATAAATGAAAATTCTATAGATAAAAAAATAATAAAAGAAATATTTAAAAAAATAAAAATAATTGGAGAAGTAAAAGTTAACAATAAATACGAAAAAATAATAAATAAAAAAGAAATAAACATAAAAAAGGTATTAAAAAAAGAAGAAAAAAGAGAGATAGAAAAAATTTTAAAAGAAATAACAAAAATTTAAAAAAACAAAAAAATTAAATAAATAACCAAAAAGATAAAATGGTTGCAATAAATAATAAAAGAAGATCAAGAAAAAATAAAGAAGAAAGAAGAAAAATTACAAACAAGGAATAAAAAGAATAAAAAAAGGACAAAAATAGCTTACGCATTAAAGAAAACATAAAAAAAGAAAAAAACAGTAAAAATATCCAAAAAATATAAACAAAATAAAAAACAAAAGAAACAGTAGACATAAAACATAAAATAAAAATAAAAGCAAAAAAGGAAGAAAAAAAATAACAAAGAAAAAAATAAGAAAATAAAATAAAAAATTATAAAGAAACTAACTAAAAAAACACAATAAAAAATAAAACTATATAATAAAAAGATTAAAAAAATAATACCTAAAAAAATTAAAAATAAATATAAATAATAATATTTAAAAAAGCAAAAATAAAAAATAATTAAAAAGTAAAAAAGATTTATATAATAAATAATTAAAAGAAAAGAATATAAAATAAAAAGAAAAAATAGAAAATCCACAAAAAATAAAAAAATGTGGATAATTAAAATAAAAAAACAAAAAATTATAAATATATATTTTATTATTAAAAAAATAATAAAATAAAAAAGTAATTTTATAAGGAAAAAATAAATATATAAAAATAAACATATAAAATATAAATTAAAAAATAAATTTAATTAATAAAAAATAATAAAAATAAAAATTATAAAAAAATATATTTATAAAGAATAAAGAAGAAAATATAAAAAAAGATCAAAAGAAAAGAAACAAGAAAAAAAGAAGAAAAGCAAAAAAATAAACAAATTTTTATAAAGAAAAAAGATAAAAAAATAGTTTACAAAGAAAACAAATGAAAAAGATAAAAAAAGAAAAAAATAAGAAAAAATAAAATTGAAAAAATAAAGAAGACATAAAAAAAGAAGGAAAAATAAGCTTACGCAAGGAAGAAATGTAAAAAAAGATTAATAAAAACGAAAAAAAAGGAAAATTGTAAACAAATATAAAAAACATCAAAAAGAATTTACATAAAAAGAAAAATAAAGAAAAAAGAGAAAAAGAAGTAGAAAAAAACTACTAGAAAAAAAGTAGAAGTAAAAAAGAGAAAAAGAATAGGAAAAAATCAAAAAAAGAAAAAGATAATAAGAGAAGAAA
>CANQGV010000147.1 GCA_947623475.1 uncultured Clostridia bacterium
ATCTAAAGAAGATGGAGCAAATTTACAAATTTGGGCAATAGGAGATGTAGAACAACAAAAATTTAAATTTACAAAATTAAATAATGGTTATTATAAAATAGAACCAAAACATGCACCTGGAAAAGTAATAGATGTATCAGGAGCAGGACAAGCTAATGGAACAAATGTAAATCAATTTCGTGATAATGGAACAGTAGCACAAATGTGGGAAGTTAGAGGAAACTTAGATGGAACATTTACATTTATATCAAAATGTAATAATAAAGCTATGGACCTATATGGAGGAGCAAGTACTAATGGAACAAATGTGCAAGTATATAATAATAATGGAACAGCAGCACAAAAATTTGTATTAGAGCCAACAAGTGAAGGAACAGTACCTAAGCCACCTGATACACCAACACAAAAACTAAAACCAGGAAAAGCTGATATAACTGATGGAATATATGTAATAAAATCAAAAATCAATAAAAACATGGTATTTGATATAGATGATCCATCTTCAGATTTACATATATGGTCAGAAAGTAACACAGATAATCAAAAATTTAAAGTTACATATTTAAATAATGGATATTATTCAATAAGACCTGTTTATTCTAAAAAATCAATAGATGTAGCAGGAAAAGGACAAGATAATGGTACAAATGTATGGCAATACCCATATGATGAAGGTGAAAATACAGCACAGCAATGGATAATAAATAAGACAGAAGACGGAAATTATATGATAGGCTCAAAATGTAATGATAAATGTATTACAATACAAGGCAATGGAAATGTCCATGAAGGCTCAGAAATTTATATGTGGGATGTAAAAAATACAGATGATCAAAAGTTTATATTTCAAGAAACAAGTTATCAAGTAATTCAAAATGGTATGTATGAAATTGCAATGAAAAAAGATCCAAATAAATTATTAGATATAGCAGGAGGCTCAGTTGATAACTGTGCAAAAGTACAAATATTTAGTAGAGCAAATGTAGACCAACAAAAGTTTTATGTAACATATAATAAAGCTGGAGATTTTTATACATTTCAAGCTGTACATTCATCAAAATACTTAGATGTACCAGGAGGAGAAGATTTAATTGAGCCAGGTACTCAAATATGGCAATATACACAAAATAATGACTCAAATGCACAAAAGTGGAAAATAATAGATTTATGGAATGGAACATACAACATAGTTTCATTATGCAAAAACTTGTATTTAGATGTGGATGACGGAAAAACAGATAATGGAACAAAAGTTAAAGTATTTACTCCACTTGGTACAAATGCACAAGCATTTATATTTACAAAAACGACATCAGTAAATTCTATAGATGACAATAAGTATCCAGGATTTAGAATACCAATAGAAAGATTAAAAGCAGCACATCCAAATTGGGAAATAAGAATAAAATATACAGGACTTGATTGGGATACTGTATTAAGTAATGAAGATACTTTTTCAGGAGGAAGTCCAAAAAGTTTAATTCCTGTTGATAATAGATACTTAGGAGAATGGAAAGTAGGAGACCCAATATATGATAGGGGAAGTTGTTATCAAGCAACAAGAAAAGCAATAGCATATATGATGGATCCAAGAAATAGTTTAGATGAAGATGGCTCATGGTTATTCCAATTCCAAGATTTATCATCTTCATCTGGAACAAAAGAAGAAATTAAAAGGATGGTTTCAGGAACATTTTTAGATAGAGATTCACTTATTAATGCAATATTACAAGCAGCGCAAACTAGCAATATTAGTCCATTTCATATAGCTTCAAGAATAAAACAAGAAATGGGACCAGATGGAGGAGCAACTATGAACGGACATTATACATATAAAGGAAGAACAGTATATAATTTATATAATATAGATGTAGATAGTGGTAATGATGGAATGGAACATGGAGCTAAATATGCTTATGATAGAAACTGGTTTACACCTGAAGCATCAATTATAGGAGGAGCAGAATTTTTAGGAAGATATTATATAGGAATAGGGCAAAATACACTATATTTCCAAAAATATAATGTAGTAAGTTCACCACTATATCAACATCAATATATGCAAAATATAAGAGCAGCAAATGATGAGGGAAATGGTATATACTATGCATACAAAAATAATGGACTTTTAAATAGTCATTTTACATTTGTTATTCCAGTTTATGAAAATATGCCAGCATCTCCATCTCCTAGACCAAATAGTTAATAAATAAAAAAAGAGTGAATTTTAAATTCACTCTTTTTTGTGTGTTTATAAATTACGGTGTTATAAAAAATTTAAAAACAGCTAGTAATGCATAATAATTTAAAAAACATATCATAAATGCATAAAAAGGTATAGTATTTTTAAATTTTAAATAATTGTTTTTTTGTATTAAACAAAGTAAAGGTAAAATAAGTACAGGCAAGAAATATCTTCCTTGAACACCATCAATTAATAAGCTTGTAGGAACAGTCCAACCTAAATACATTGCAAAACAAACTAAACAAATTATTCCAAAAGTAATCAATAACAACCATATTTTGTGTAAATTTTTTAACCTATATTTTGATTTCTCTAAAAATGGTGCGAAGACCAATAAAATCAAATAAAGAGTACAAACCAAAGTATCTACAGGTATGTCTAAATAACCTAATAAACTACCTAATGCTTCATACAAATATGAAGTTTTTTGAATATCTAATGTATTAAATAAAATATTTACAAATGTTAAAGGATGACTTTTAACAAAATCTAGTTGTGCTGAAGAACTTACATTTCTTTGAATAATCAATTCTCTTGTATCTTTATAACCTGCTCCAAATAAATACCAAATACCTGTTAAAGCTACCATTATAATAATTGTTAATATCATAAATATTTTATCATTTTTACTTTTAGGATTTTTCTTATTAAAAGGTAATAAAATAGCTATAAATACTAAAGGCATATATGCAGTTTTATTAAGAGTTGCAAGTAAAGCTAAAACAAAGTAAATGATTTTTTCTTTCAGAGAATATTTCTTTTCTTTACTAAATAATAATTTCATATTATATGCAATGAAAAGAAGTGTCGCAGCATTTATAAGTACATCTGCTGAAGCAGATGCTGCTTGATGTAACATCATTGGAATACACAAATATGTTAACATAAGCAATTTTCCAAAAGGAATACATTTAATTGTAAAGTAACCTAAAACTAAATAAATAATAATGTTTGATATTCTCATAAGATATACTAAATTTATAATATTTAAATTTAATATATTTCCAATAACACCTGCAATTGTTGGACCTATATAAACTATTGGAAAATAAGTAACAGT